>SIBU01000021.1 GCA_009695005.1 Candidatus Tayloriibacteriota bacterium | reverse complement strand
GGCTATAAAAAGACCGTACAGCCAAAGTTGGAAGAAACCGGGATCCGTCATATAGCATTTGAAACTGACTCGATTGAGGATTTCTTAAAAGGTCTGCCTGAGAGTATCCTTGTAACGAAGGCAAAAAAAGGAGCAAGCGGAGGCACGTATGCATTCTTAAAAGACCCTTCGGGAATCGATATAGAGATCTATGAGCCCAATTGATTTTTCAAAAATAAATACCGTTCACTTTATAGGTATAGGCGGGATTGGCACTTCGGCCATCGCGCGGATGCTTCTTAGTCCTGAGCAGGGGCGAAGGGTTTGTGTGAGCGGGTCGGATATGGCAGAGAGTGAGGTGACTGAAGGGTTGAGGCAGGCGGGTGCAGTGATTTCTATTGGTGAAAGTGCGGATAACGTGCTGAAGGACGTTGAACTTGTGATTTATACCATCGCGATTCCGGAAGAACATGCCGAGCTGGTAGAAGCTAAGAAGCGGGGGATTCCGATACTGTCATATCCCGAAGCTCTCGGCATTATTTCCAAAGAAAAATATACAATTGCGATTGTCGGTACGCACGGCAAGACCACAACGACTGCAATGGTGGCGAAGATATTGATTGATGCGGGACTGGACCCCACGGTGATTGTCGGCAGTTTTATGTTGGATGCCAAAGGTGGGAGGACGAATTTTATAGCGGGGAAGAGTAAATATCTCGTAGTGGAAGGGTGCGAGTACAGAAGATCTTTTTTGAATTTGTCGCCAAAGATTTTGTTGATAACTAATATTGAGGCGGACCATTTGGATTATTACAAAGATATAGATGATATTAAAAGCGCTTTCGCCGAGCTTTCTGCTAAACTGCCCCCCGATGGATTTTTACTAATGAACGCTCATTCACCGAATATTGATTATATTGTGAGACTTTCGAAAGCTAAGAATGGAGATTGGGGCGTAGTGACCTTGCCTGAGGGTTTTAAATTAAAAATTCCAGGTAGGCATAATATTCAGAATGCTCGAGCTGCACTGCTCGTGGCTAAAGCGCTTGGTATTGGAGAAGCCCTTGCTCTACAGTCGCTTTCGCAGTTTACGGGCACCTGGCGTCGTTTTGAGCACCGTGGAGAGACTAAGGGAGGAGCGATTGTTTATGATGATTATGGACACCATCCACAAGAAATCGAAGCGACTTTGCAGGGAGCGCGAGAGATGTTCCCAACGCAGAAAATTGTGGTAGTTTTTCAACCGCATCTTTATTCGCGCACAAAGGACCATTTGGAAAGTTTTGGAAAATGTTTCAAACAGGCTGACGAGGTGATCATGCTTCCGATTTATCCAGCGCGAGAGGTTGATCCGGGCGACATCAATTCTGGTATGGTGGTAGAAGGTATAAAGAAAAATGATCAACCTGCGTACCTCGTCGCCTCGTTTGAGGAGGCCGCTAAGAAAGCTAATGACCTTGTAAGGAGTGGTGACGTCATTATTACTATGGGAGCAGGGGAGACCAACAAGGTTGCAGATATTTTAGTTAAAAAATAATTATGGCTACTTTATACATTGTCGGTACTCCAATAGGTAACTTGGAAGACGTGACGCTTCGTGCGTTACGAATTTTGAAAGAAGTTGATGTTATCTTGTGTGAAGATACGAGAGTGACGTTGAAGCTTCTTTCGCGATATGAAATTGTCGGAAAACAACTAGCAACATACAACGAGCAAGATAGTGGAATGACCACAGAGAAAATTGTAGGGTGGCTGGAAGAAGGAAAGAATGTAGCATTGGTTTCTGACGCGGGGACACCAGGGATTTCGGATCCCGGAACGATGTTGGTGCAGAAGGTAAGAGAAGTTCTACCGGAGATGAAGATTGAGTCTGTTCCGGGTCCTTCAGCACTTACTGCAGCACTTTCTATTGCGGGAGTTCCCGTTCACGATTTTGTGTTCTTGGGATTTTTACCGCACAAGAAGGGGAGGGAAACATTGTTTAAGGAAATTGCTGAATCTGAAAGAACAATGATTTTTTACGAATCACCGCACCGGATTTTGAAAGCATTGGAATCACTCCAGAAATTCGCACCTACCAAAAAAGTTACGATTGCGCGCGAACTCACAAAAATTTATGAGCAAATTATTCCAGGTACGGCCGAAGAACTTCTCAAATATTTTGAAACCAATTCCGACAAAGTGCGAGGAGAGTTCGTGGTGATAATAAGTTAATTTTATTACAGTTAATCTCCGAAAAGCTACACTTGCGGATATTCACGCTCTCGATTTGAGTAAAAAAGGAGCACGCGATATTTTTCCAGAGAAGTTGTTTGATGCAGTGAACGGTAGGTTTTTGCCCGATATAAGTGGAGATAAAAACGAACAAGAATCTTTCCAAAAAGAGATTGAGCGGCAAGTCCAGAGAGTTCTTTATGACGGGGGAAAAGTTATAGAGCTAAATTAGATTGATTTTCGCAGCCAGAATGAAGTCATTTTCGGAGAGGCCATCAACCGCGTGAGTGAAAGTGGTAATTTCTGCGTAGCCCCACCCGAACGAAATATCGGGGTGGTGGCCTTCGGACTCGGCCAGGGTGCCGACTTTATTAACGAAATTAAGAGCCTCGGCGAAGTTTTCAAATTTAAACAGGCGCGATATTTCATGATTATTTTTAACCTTCCACTTTGGTACGTGGGTCATAAATGTTTCGACATCGTCGAAGGAGAGTTTTCCTTTACCGAGCTCGCATGCCTTGCATTTTTTATTGGCTAAATTATCCATAGAGGTATTGTACAAGTAGTTTCGCGCCGTGACTACACTGTGTCCTCATTTTTGTAACTGCTTGTAAGGCTCGCAGACAAAAATGGGAAATAAAAATACCCCGAATTTAACTCGGGGGTTTGTTGGGACGTTTCGGGGCGAAAGGATCTATGACTTCATAGTCCTTGAGTAGAAGATTTCTGGGGTCCTGAGGTTGGAAGAGCACACCTCGTTCGCCGGTTACTCTTGTCGAAAAGAACAAGCATTTTGGAAGTGTGTGGAATCTCCAAATTTTCCACTCCTTGTTTTGGTAAAATTTGCGTAATTCTACTTTGCGGTTCAGGGATTCTGTTCCTGTTCCTTCAGTCGATCCTCGCTCCTCACCATCTAGAATTTCCAGGTTGATGGCGCAGGAAATTTTAGGGTGGAGCGGCATATGGATCAACTCCCACTTCCAGGCATCTTTTTTGAACCAAACAGAAGGGGAGATGATTCGTTTTTCTGCCAACCAGCCTAGATGGAATATTATTTCTGGCCCTTTTTCCACATAATCGGTTATCAATCCGCGAACCGTTTTCCCGCTTGTGTTGAGGAGGATTTGTCCACCTTTGTATTTTGCCAGACGTACTGCGAGACGTACAGGCTCTCTCGAAGCATTGTATTGCCAAAATATCATATATTGCCTTTTTCTCCCTTCAGTTGTGAAGGATTTCCAGTGTTTCTTGTCTGCGGGAGAGTATATCACTTTAAGGAAGTTTTCCCACTATTTCTTTTGTTGCTAATGTTCTTGTATAATATACTTGTGAGAAATACTAATACAATTGTTGCTATTGGAATCATCCTGATTGTGTTACCAGTACTAGGGTTTACTACGGACTGGAAGAATTTTTTTACGGTGCTTTTGGGATTAGTGCTTTGTGGAATGGTGGTTTCGGTCCAATTTAGACACTCTAGAACCAGAAGAACAAATACTGATAAGGAACAATCGCGCGTTGATCATGCCCACCATGTTGATGGTCAAGAATCAACAATTGACGTTTCAAAAAAATCAAGTGACCAGTTACAAGATTCTAAGATCGGTGAACCGGTTTCTTGATTATTGTAGATCTTTTTTAATTTGGGTTGGCTATGAGTTTGTGCAAAGTGGTGGTGCCTCCTCCACTGCTCGAGCGCTCATAGTCCAACCCTTTGTTGTTTTAAGGTGTGGATAAACTGGACAATATAGAATGGTTAGTGTATATTACTTAACCAGACCGTACACGAGGCAAGGATCTTACGCAACACACTACTGTTGGCAAGGTCACGTGAAGCGGAGTTCTATTAAGTTAGCAAGCGCGTTATGGCAAGCAAAAAACAACTGGGTCCTCTTCATGGAGGGCTGGAAAGATTCGAAAAAATTGACAAAGGAGACGACCTTGATCCCAGAGCTGAGGCGGGCTCTGCTGAACGAAGGAATTTGCTGGCGGCGTTCCCTGAAGGCGTCGGAAGTCCTAAATGGCCAGTTGGCATCCCAGATGGTCACGGGAATGTAGTTGTGGCCCGAGTTGGAACTTAATTTTGTTTTGGGAGGACCTGATTTTTTTCGGGTCTTTTTTCTTGCCCTTGACGTGGTATAATTTCTGCAAATGCTCCACGATGATAATAAAGTTACTTATTTTGCTCAAACTGACTCGCGTAACAAAAGAGTTCCTTTCGGCATAAAACGAAAGGATAGAAGCCGACATATGTATGTGGTTGGTAAAACAGGTATGGGTAAATCAACCCTGCTTGAAAATATGGCTATTCAGGATATCCGTAACGGTGAGGGAATGGCGTTTATTGATCCTCACGGAAAGACGGCAGAGCTTCTTTTAGAATATATTCCTGAAGAGAGAGTGAAGGATGTGCTATATTTTGCTCCTTTTGATATGGAGCATCCAATTTCTTTTAATGTTATGGAGGATGTTGGTGTGGATAAGCGTCACTTGGTGGTGAATGGTCTTATGTCCACTTTTGAAAAGATTTGGGAAGATATGTGGTCTGCACGTATGGCCTACATTTTGAATAATACGCTTTTAGCATTGCTTGAGTATCCAGGTTCAACTCTTTTGGGAATTAACAGAATGCTTAGTGATAAGGAGTATAGAAAGAGGGTGGTGGAAAACGTTAAGGATCCTTCGGTTAAATCTTTTTGGGTTGATGAATTCGGAAAATATACCGAGAAGTATGCGGCAGAAGCAACTCCAGCAATTCAAAATAAAGTTGGACAGTTTACTTCCAATCCCTTGATTAGAAATATCATCGGTCAAACTAAATCTAGTTTTGATATTCGCAAAATCATGGACGAGAAAAAGATCATGATTATTAATCTTTCTAAAGGAAGGGTGGGGGAGGGTAACGCGAATCTTTTGGGTAGTATGCTTATTACCAAAATTTATTTAGCGGCAATGTCTCGTGCGGACGCTTCTGAATCAGCGCTTCATAAATTACCCAATTTTTATCTTTATGTTGATGAATTTCAGTCTTTTGCGAATAAAAGTTTTGCCGATATTTTGTCGGAGGCAAGAAAATATAAATTAAATCTTACGATTACTCATCAGTACATCGAACAGATGGAGGAAGAAGTTCGTGATGCGGTATTCGGTAACGTCGGCACGATGGTTGTATTTCGTGTGGGGGCATTTGATGCTGAGGTTTTGGAAAAGGAATTTGCGCCACAATTTACCATTGAGGATTTGGTTAATTTGGGTATTTATCAAATTTATTTGAAATTGATGATCGATGGAGTGGGTTCACAGCCATTTTCGGCAACGACTTTGCCTCCTCTTGAACGCCCAGCGGTCTCTCTTCGGGAGTTGGTTATTGAGTCTTCAAGGAAAAACTTCGCTGCTCCCAGAGCAGTTGTTGAGGATGATATTAAAACTTGGATTTTACCTCTTTTGCCGACACCTGTGGTTAAGCCAGCGGTTGTGAAATCTAGTTTTACTGAAGCTCCGAAAGAGGCTGCTGTTTCTCCTGTAACCGCTTCTTCTTTTAAAATCAATGTTCCGCCACCTGTACATAAGCCAAGTTCGGTTACAATTTCCAAACCGAATAGTGTTCAAATTCAAAATAGTAATCAGGTCCCGAAAATTGTTTCGGGAGTTGCGTCCTCTGTTGTAAGAACCTCTCCTTCTTCTCCGCCTCTCCCTCCTCATCCTTCTCCTTCTCCTTCTTCGCCAATTTCTCTTGCTGAACTTAAGGCGGGAGATATTTCTAAAAAACCAAAGGTGATGCAACAGGAAAATTTATCGGAACTTCGGAAGGCTTTGTCTACTTTGCTTAAAGATAAGAATGGTCCGAATCAGACTAGTGGAATTCCTGACCATGTAACTCCGGTTTCTGACCGACCGGTTATTTCATTTAAGCCTCCAGAAAAGTCAGACGTTTCTTCATCAAAGGAAAAACCGAAATTGATTAGTGAAGTTAGGACGGAGGAGACGCATTCAAAGCCTCATATTCAACATAATACAAAGCCAAAGGAAATTCCCGAGGAAGTTCTTAGGAAAGTTCTTAAAATGGATAAAGATGTTCACCCGAAATAGTATATTTATTATTTTTATAGCAAGTTTTTTCATTGGCCGGGCAGTGAACGCCCAAATGGTTTTAGACGAAATAATGTACGATCTTCCCGGGACGGATACTGGGCGAGAGTGGGTTGAAGTATTAAATACTGGTAACAGTTCAGTTGAAATTTCCACGACCACGTGGAAATTTTTTGAAGCAGATACAAATCATAGTTTGTCGCTGTTTCGTGGGGACTTGCTTATTCCACCATCGAGTTATTTTGTCATTGTGGATGATCCACAGAAGTTCCTTTTAGACTGGCCTTCGTTTAACGGTACTATTTTTGATAGTACTTTTTCTTTAAGTAATACTGGTGAGATAATCGCTTTGAAAAATGATTCGATAACGGTGGTTGATCAGGTCAATTACACCTCCAGTGAAGGTGCTAACGGAGATGGAAATTCCTTGCAAAAAAATGGTTCGATTTGGAAGCCAGTTTCTCCAACTCCTGGTCAACCAAGTTCTGGTGTAAGTGGAACAGCTGTGAATCAAAATCAACCACCTTTATCTAGTAGTGGAACAACTACTGCAGAGAATAGTTTGAATGAGAGCCCGGTTTCTACCCAGATTTCTTCAGAGTCAATAAAATCAAGTTGGCCTGTCGAACCCAGGATTATTTCAAGAATAATTAGTCCAATTACGGCAATCGCAGGAGCCGATGTGGTTTTTAAAGGTGAGGCTTTGGGACTTGATAAAAAGCCGATTGAAAACCCTCGCTTCCTTTGGAATTTTGGCGATGGAGCTACTAAGGAGGGAGAAACCGTTATGCACGCATATAATTTCCCCGCCGACTATGTGGTTATACTCGATGTGTCCTCTGGAAAGTATGATACTTCCGCTAGGGCGAATGTTAAAGTTGTGCCAGCCAGTATAAGTATTGGAAATGTGATTGGGGGAGTGGACGGGAAGATAGAGGTAGTTAATAGTTCAAATCAAGAACTTGATTTAAGTTGGTGGCGAATTGAAAGTGGTGGTCGATTTTTCTCGTTGCCGAAAAATACCAAAATTTTGGCAAAAAGAAATTTGCCACTTTCTGCAAATGTTCTAGGTTTTTCGATTAATGAAAATGACTTGGCTATTTTGTATCCTAATGGTGTGTTGGAGTATCGATTCAAAAATGTACAGGAGGTGTTAGCGACAGACACGGTGTCTAAGAAACCTCTTGTTGACTCCGCAGAGGTAGAACAAAAATCGGAATCTTCTTTTGTTAGAACTGTTGAAATAAATTTAAAAAAGGATTTGAAAAAACCGTCTGTTGTTAAACCGTCTTCGCAATTTGCCGCCACTGTTTCAAGTACCGATTTTCCTATAAAAACAGTTCAGTCGGAAATGGAAACTCCAGCTAGTCCACGTTCTCCATTTTGGCTTTACTCTACCGTCGGTGTTATTATCCTGGGATTGGGTTTTGCCTTAATGTCGAAAGTAGGTAGCACAGAGGTGAAAAGCAAGGTTGATGAGTATGAGATCATAGAAGAGTAGGGTAAAAATAAAATGAACTCGAGTAAAAAGAAAAGAATATTAATTTTCTCGCTTGTCTACTATCCGCGTTTTATTGGCGGGGCGGAAGTGGCCGTAAAAGAAATTACCGACAGACTGGGTAACGAGTTTGATTTTGACATGATTACTCTTCGAAAAAGCGCTCCGAAGTTTGAGCGTATCGGAAACATAAATGTGTATCGGGTAGGATTTGGTTGGCAGGCAGGAGATAATGCAGTGCTTAGTCGTTTTAAAATTTACAAATATTTTTTCCCTTTTTTCGCATTACGAAGAGCTTTGTCGCTTCAGCGAAAAAATCAATATGACGCTACGTGGTCCATCATGGCCAATTACGCAGGTTTCGGTGCGCTATTTTTTAAATTACTTAAACCAAAAATTCCTTTTATTTTAACTCTTCAAGAGGGGGACCCGATTGATTATATTAAAAAGCGAGTTGGAGTAATGTTTCCGCTGTTTAAAATGATTTTTCTTAAAGCTGACAGAGTTCAGACTATTTCTAATTTCTTGGGAGATTGGGCAAAAGAGATGGGGGCAACAGTACAGAAAATAGTTATACCAAATGGAGTAGATATAAATAAGTTTAAAGTTGAAAGTGAAAAGTTGAAAATTGAAGCTTCCGAACGGATACGTGGACAATTAGGATTTGAGCAGGAAGATGTGTTGTTGGTGACCACTTCAAGACTGGTTGAAAAAAATGCTGTAGTAGATGTGATAGAAGCGCTTCAATTTTTACCGGAGAATGTAAAATTTTTGATAATTGGAACGGGACAGCTTCTCAAAAACCTACAACTTACAACAGACAAATTGCAACTGTCTAAGAGAGTTAAGTTTGAGGGGTTTGTGTCTCATGAAAATTTACCACCGTATTTGTGGGCTACCGATATTTTTATTAGACCTTCTCTGTCGGAAGGTATGGGCAATTCTTTTATTGAGGCCATGGCAGCCGGGCTTCCAGTTATTGCCACTGCTGTTGGGGGTATTCCTGATTTTTTGAAAGATGGGGAGACCGGACTTTTTTGCGATGTTCACAACCCAAAGAGTATTGCTTTGAAAGTGGAAAAACTCATTAAAGATAGTGAATCTAGAGACTATATTGTTCGTACGGCGTCTAAGATGGTGGTGGAGAAATATGATTGGAATTTGGTTGCTAGAAGAATGGAAGAGGAAGTTTTTGAAAGTATCTAGTTTGTGGAGCTTCGAAAGACTTGGATATCTATAACAAATAGCCCCTTTTTTTGTTATATAATAGAATCTCCGTAATCGGCGCATTTCTTTGTTGCTTCGCTCGTTTGGTTCCGCAATGTAGAAAACTACATTTTGGTCTCAAGCCTCGCTCGCGCCTCGAACTGCACTCGATTACGTAGATTCTATATTTTTGATATGAAAATCCTTATCGCTACAGGTCTTTACCCGCCTGACGTTGGTGGACCGGCAGAATACGCCAAAAATTTACACGATGAGTTTGTTCGTCTTGGCCACAAGGTCAGGGTGGTTTCGTATACGCGGATAGAGCGTTTTTTACCATTTGGTGTCAGACATTTCTATTATTTTTTAAGATTAGTCAGGCACATGTTCGGAGTGGATTTTGTGTTGTCTCTTGATTTGATTAGTGTCGGTTTTCCAAGTGTATGTGCCACCTCATTGTTCGGTAAAAAAAATGTAATTCGCGTCGGAGGTGATTTTCTTTGGGAGGCATACGTGGAAAGAACAGGGAAGCTGATTCCTTTAAGCAATTTTTATAAAAAAAATCATAAACTTAATTTAAAGGAAAAACTGATTTATCGATTAATGAAATTTACTTTGTGTCATTCTTCGCATCTTGCATTTAACAGTGATTGGCAGAGAAACATTTTAATTCCCGAGCATGGTCTTAATCGAGAGAAAACTTCGGTTATTTTGAATTTTATTGGAGAAAAGTTGCCGTCTGAGCCAGCCGTAGAGAAAAATTTTATTTGGGCGGTTAGACCGATTAAGTTAAAAAATGGAGCCAACCTTGAAAAAGCCTTTCTTGAAGCACAAAAAGTTGACCCAAACATTTCTTTGGATGACCGAACAACTTCTCATGATGAACTTTTTGAGCGTTTAAAATCTTGTTACGCTGTGATCTTGCCTTCGGTGAGCGAGGTAAGTCCTAACCTTATTTTTGACGCTATTCGTTTTGGTAAACCATTTATTGTGACCAAGGAGACCGGAGCTTACGAAATGCTTAAGGGTATCGGTTTATTTGTTGATCCGCTAAATTTAGACGATATCGCAGAAAAAATCATCATGTTGTCTGATGATAAAATGTATCAAATGTATCAAAGCAAGGTCGAGTCCTTTTCTATGAAACATTCTTGGGGGGAAGTGGCGAATGAGTTTTTAAATTTATTTAAGAAAAAATAATTATGCGCGTTTTAACTATTGGAACCGATAGGAAATTATTTGAGGAGGGAAGTGCTGTCCGAGCGCGAGTACTTGAGTATGGGAAACTTTTCGATGAATTGCACGTTGTTGTATTCAACAACAGATTTAATGTTAAAGATTCAAGATTAAAGGTGGAGCAGATAGCGCCAAACTGTTGGATTTACCCCACAAATTCCTGGAGTCGCTGGTTTTATGTTTCTGGTGCTTTCCGTATCGGTCGACGCATTCTTTCTAAATCCTTTACCCTAAACCCACCATCTTGGGTTATTGATTCTCAGGATCCCTTTGAGTGTGGGTTGGTAGCGAAGAAGCTTTCAGTTAAATTTAAAATACCACTCCAAATTCAAATTCATACGGATTTTTTAAGTCCATATTTTACCCGCTTTTCATTTTTAAATTGGTTACGCGTTAGAATCGCTAGAAAAGTTCTGCCTAGTGCAAGTGCTATTCGTGTCGTCAGTCAGCGAATTAAAGATTCACTTGCTACTTACAAACCACAACTTACAACTAAAATTACAGTATTGCCAATTTTTACCAATATTAAAAAGTTTGCTGATGCGGAACCGACGTTTGATTTAAAACAAAAGTATCCTCATTGGAGCTTTGTTATGCTGGCTGTGGGGAGGTTTACTCAAGAGAAAAATTTTATTTTTGCTTTGGAGGTTTTAAAGGAGACTCTAAAAAAATATCCAAAGACTGGTCTGGTTATTGTGGGGGACGGACCGCTCAAAGATAATCTTGCCCGGCAGGTTAATTTTTTGGGATTGGCGAATAATGTGGTTTTTGAACCGTGGCAAAATGATTTAACTTCGTATTATAAAACTGCCAATCTTTTTTTGCAGACTTCATTTTATGAAGGTTTTGGCTTGGTTTTACTTGAGGCTTTGGCTTCAGGTTGTCCTGCGGTTTCCTCTGATGTTGGCATCGCGTCGGAACTTCTGAATCACAAAGGCCATTCATTTGTTTGTTCTGTTAATGATCTCGAATGTTTTTGCAGTAAAATTTATAATCTCATTGAGGATAATCAATTGCGTATGTTTTTCAGTACTCAAATCTCTCCGTCGGTGATTATGCCGTTTATACAAAGCGAAGAAGGGTATTTAGGGGCCTATAAATCATCAGTAGAATCGGCGGTTAGTTAAGTACTGACTCATTCGAAAGCGTCTATATATCTAAAGGTTGTGTACTTGACACATGGCATATTCATGTTATCATTCCACCAGAAAGAAATTTGAAACATGCGTTGGTTTCGCTATTGCAGAAAGTGTCTTTATTCCAGGCCATTTTCTGCTGTGGCGGAACGACTCTGTCGCACACTCAACAAAGGTCTGCTTTTGGTGGCGATACACTCGTCGCTTTAAGTGGGCAAATCAAAAGGAGAGTTATGGGCAAATATGTGCCTGTTACCAGAAAGCAAACGGATGCAGTCTGTCAGATGGCTAACGAAAAGAAAATTGGCCGGGGGAGTTTTCAGGAAGCCATGGATAATGGAAGCATTTCCCGATTCCTCGACGGCTTACTGGAGCAGTCGGAAACGAAGGTCGGGAAATTATCGGTTCCCGCGTGCCTCTACGAATTCCGTATTCACAAGGACGGGGTGCTTGCTCCGGCACTTGTGGAGCGAACGAAGAAAACCTTTTTAGTCTTGAAATACGCCGAGGCGATGACGAACAACAAAGACGAGTTTGTGGTCGGGCCGGCGGAAGACGTGGTCATTCGAGTTTTTGATGCCGAAAGCCTCGGTGTTACCGGCTGGTCCGAGACGGATTTCTTCGGGACGAAGGGGTTTGAGCATGTCAAAAAATTCGGACTGACTCCATGTCTCTCCGATGACGCCTTCGGTCTCCGTGGCGCGTACACAGACCAGAAGCTGGACGAATGGATTAGGGTAGTTCACCCTCCCATTTCGGCGGGCGGCTACTCCCGCGTGTTCCGTGTCGGACACGGTCGTGGCTTCGGTCGGTATGTCCACGGCTACGATCTGTTCTCGTTCGGCAGGCTCCGCTCTGTCGGCTTGGTGGCGTTGCGTGTCTCAAGCCCTAAACCCTTGGGAACTTAGACCCCTTAGACCCTTTGGATTTAGCTCTTTGGCCCTCGTACAATTTTGTGCGAGGGCCTTTTCATATGTGTATGTTAAAATAAAAACGGTAGTAGGTGAATCTTCAAGCGACCATGGTTGTTT
>SIBU01000020.1 GCA_009695005.1 Candidatus Tayloriibacteriota bacterium | reverse complement strand
ATATGGACAGCAAATACCGCATGGAACATTGCGGATGTCGGAGACAACGCCTCTCCGATTCTTGTCGACTTTGACAACGATGGCGACTATGATGTAATGGTCGGAGAATTAGCTGGTGTTTCTTACGCCTACGAAAATACCGGCTCTACCGCCTCCTCATATTTCGCCAAAAACGGTTCGTTTGGCATCGGCACCTCTTCTCCCTATGCTAGATTCTCCCTACACGCTTTTGCCAATGGGGCCTACAACAATAATCTCTTTGCTATTGCAAGCTCTACATCTTCTGCTACGACTACTCACTTTGCCATTATAGCGAGCGGCAACGTCGGCATCGGAGTATCAAGCCCAACTCAACTCCTACATGTGGGTGGCGGCGGTGTTGCATTCATGGGAATCACCACCGGTGTCGGTACCGCATATCTATGTACCACTCTCGCCACAGGTATTATATCCACCTCCACCGCAGCTTGTAACTCATCATCTCTCCGTTTCAAAGATAATGTGGAAACTTTTTCATCATCTAGAGGTTTGTCAGAAGTGATGCAACTTCGACCTGTTTCCTACGTCTACAAACCAGGAATGTTGATATCGGGCAATCAGATAGGTTTTATCGCTGAAGAAGTGGCAAATGTCGTCCCTGAAATAGTAGCTTACGATTCAGGAGGTCTTCCTTCAGGTATTGATTATGCCAAGCTTACTCCTGTACTGGCGCAAGCTATCCAACAAATCGGTTACCGCTATGGCATCTCCTCCTCCGCCCCCACCACCACTCCCTCTATATATATAGCAAGTAACGGAACAGTAGCTGTGGGTACCACCACCCCCGACACCTCATACGCTCTCTATGTACAAGGAGACGCCGCAGCCACCTCATTCGTCAACATCTCTACCAGAGATGCTAAGAAAGACATTGATTATCTAAACGAAGAAGACAAACGAAGTATTGGAGAAAGAATCAGAAATATTAAAATAGCAGAGTACCGTTACAACGGAGAGAAAGGAAATGCACCACTCCGCCTCGGTCTCATTGCAGAAGAAGCTCCTCAAGAAATACTCTCTGCCAACGGTAAAGGAGTAGATGTATACAAGTTCTCCACCTTCCTCCTAGCTGGTATGCAGGAACTTGATAAACGAATCACGAATCAAGAATTAAGAATAGCAAATCTGGAACAACTCATGGCTTCTGTACGCACATCAAGTTCTAACGGTGTGAGTGTTCAAGGTGTATTAGATTACCTCACCGGACTTGGGGTAAAAATTTCTGCAGGGGTGGCGGAGTTTAGGAATGTGATTGCAGACAAACTAACAGCGAAAAACGTTGAGGTTTCCGAAGGTGTTTCAATAAAAGATAAAACTACAGGGGAGTATTACTGCATCATTGTTGATAATGGTGTCATGAAAAATATTTTAGGAAAGTGCGGTTCTTCCATTGTTACTTCAGAAAGCACTGAATCTGGCGCCTCCTCCTCTCCTCAAACTTCTGAACCTACCAACTTACAAACTGATATCACTCCTCCTGTCATCACATTGAACGGAGCCAATCCAGCAGAAATTTCCAAAAGTTCTCCATATATAGATCTTGGAGTAACAGTAAATGACAACGTTGATACTAATCTAGGTTTCCACTCTACAGGTGAAGTAGATGTAAATACTTTAGGTACTTACACCATTTACTACACAGCAACTGATCAGGCGGGAAATACCGCAACAACAACTAGAGCGGTAAATATTTATGATCCGTATCAATCCGAGTATCCCGCCGTTGGTTCAACCACGCAAATGACAAGTAACGAGGGTAACCTTTGAGGTTGAATTACTAATTTGATGAGTGATACTAAGATATACAAGAGAAGCGAAGTGTAGAACAAAATGATTTGTAGACTGAATAATAAATTTAGATGAAAACTGTGGATAAATTACTTAATTAGGTGATATAATAATTGTAATGAATTTTGCAATAGCAAAGCAGTATTTTTTTAGCAGATTCACGCTCTTTTGTTTTGCTTTTTTGCTGAGTTTTTTTGCATTTAATTTTGCTGAAGCTCAACTTTTTAACTCCTCAAGTTATGAAGTAATTCAGCCTGTAGTAAATACAAGTCAAACTGGAAGTTCGGCAAGTTTTCAGGTCACTAGCAGTATTACTCAAATAAATGTATTTCCAACTGATCTTAACGGTCCAACTATTAGTGGTGTTCATGCTCCTGTTGTCAGTAGCGCTTCAGCTGAAGTTAAGTGGGTAACTAACATTGTTGCTTCTTCGACCTTAAGTTGGGGTACAACTTCGGGTGTTTATACTAATGCAACCTCGTCAAGTGCAATGACAATTGAGCACGCTCTTATGATGGGCAGTTTGTCCGAAAGTACAATTTATTATTACAAAGTAACTTCATATGATGCACTTGGTAATGCTTCGACTTCTGATAATGGTGGAGCTGGATTTAGTTTAACTACTTCAGCGTCTTCTCAAACTACCACGACTTCTGGTGGCGGTGGCACAAGAACAGTTTATTTTGGAGATCCTACATCGCCAATTATCGGCACAATTGATGTGACCAATATAACTTCTTCCACTGCAACTATTTCCTTTACAACTTCGAAGCATACAAACGAAGTGGTGCAGTACGGTATTGGTAACGCTACAGATTTTACCGCCGGTAAAACTGATATATTTCAAAAGGTACACACTGTTACTATAACTAACTTGGCTACAAGCACAGAATATACATTTAAGGTGAAAGCGCTTGATATTTTTGGTTTTTCTAATCAGTCAACAAATTTAACATTTAAAACAACTGTAACTGGAGGACCAACTTCTACACCTGTATCTTTTCAAACGACAGAAGTCACGGAGAGATTAAGTGATACTGACAACAGTACAATACAAAAGTTTAGTTCTGCAGTAAAAGTTGCACCTCTAACTTTCGTTACTTCTGCAATTCAAGCATTTCTAAGTGCCATTGCCGATAACCCGGTGTCGAAAGATGTTAACACGGAGTCCTTTACAGCGGCAGTAAGTGAGGCGGCCTCAAAAATAGTTTCTACACCAAAAATTACAGAAGTCGATGTCGCACTTCTTCCTGACGCTCACTCCGTAGTTATATCGTGGTCAACCGATAAAAAGGCCGATTCCTTGGTTGCATTTTCTAAGTGGTCCGATTATAAACCAGGAAAGGAAAATCCTTACTCTATAACAGCGGGTTTTCCAGATGAGCAGACAGTTAGTCACAAGGTTACATTGGAGAATCTTGAATCGAATACGCTTTATCATTTCCAGACTCGGTCTAAGAGTCTATTAGGACCAGTAGCTCTTTCTGGTGATAAAACTTTTACCACTCTTTCGCTAATACCTCAGATTAGTAATGTTAAATTTACTGCAATTAACGACAATAGTGCCAGTGTTGAATGGGAGACAAACCTACCTACTAAAAATTCAATTTCAATTACTAACAATAGGACGGGGAAGGAACAACGAAAGGATGATATAAGTTTTCTAAAAATACATCAAATCGATCTAAAGGATTTTACACCAGGTACCGCTTATACCTTGAGACTTAAGGCTATTGATGAATCAGGTAAAGTTTCCTTCCCATCTATTTTGCCATTCACCACCGCAATGTCGACTACGCCACCGAAAATTTCTCAGGTTAGAATCACCGCATCACTCGTGCCAGATCAATTGGATACCGTTCAGACAATTGTCTCTTGGAAAACCGACAAACCAGCAACTTCTCAAGTTTTCTATGGAGAAGGAGTAGCAAAAATTCTAAAACAATCGACTACACTCGACTACTCTTTGGTTACAGATCATATTGTGATTACAACTGCCTTGAAACCTGGTCAAGTTTATCAAGTACAAGCAAGATCTGGTGACTCGCAAGATCATAAGAGTCAGTCAGATTCTTACACCACTTTGACGCCTAAGCCAAAACAATCAGCAATAGATTTGATCTTTAAGAATTTGGATAGTACATTCGGCTTCTTGAAGTTCTAACATGGTATAATTTCGTGATTCAAACTTAAAATGAAGCCATTAATTGAACTTAAAAATTTGACAGTAGTTTATGATAAGGGACAGATTAACGAAACTGTCAGCGCAAAAAATGTAAATCTGCAGATTTTTCCAGGCGAGTATATTATTTTTTTTGGGCCGTCAGGATGTGGTAAGTCAACTCTTTTGTACACGATTGCCGGATTACAAATTCCTGATAAAGGGGAAGTATTGATTAATGGGGAAAACTTAGCTAACAAGAAGTCCAAGGAACTAATAGCGTTTTACAGAAAGACTATCGGTATGGTATTTCAGGCATATTATCTTCTACCTCATTTGAGCGCTCACGATAATATTCTTTTACCCCTGCTTTTTTCTAGAACTCCAGTTGCGGAAAGAGAGGCAAAGGCGAAAGAGTTGATTGAGCGCTTTGGAATTACAAGTTACTCAGATCGTAAACCTACAAGAATGTCGGGTGGTCAACAACAGAGAACTGCTATTGCTAGATCTTTAGTCAATGATCCTCTTATCGTTTTGGCGGATGAGCCTGTAGGAAATCTTGACTCTAAGAACGCTAGAATTGTTTTGGAAATGCTCCTCGATATAAATATTAAGGAAAAAAGAACAATTATTTATGTTACGCATAATCCTAGAGATCTGCACTACGCTCACCGTGTTTTTCATATGAAAGATGGGGAAATCGAACGTGTTACACGAAATGCAGAGCGAGGCAGAACCGAGGGCTCAGCTGAAGCTAAAGGTTCCGAGCTTGCAAGGTTGGCTGAGATTTTCCCATATTTGGCTGAAACTCGTCTGCAGGCGAAATTTATATTGAATAGAGTTATGGGATCGTATGATTTTAAGGCGATGGATTTGCTTGAACAATTGGTTGAGAAATATATGCAGAATGGAATTTCTAAAGTTGAACTTATAAAGTTATTTCATAATTCTGTATCTGGTCCTGGCTTGAATTTGGAGCACTCTGAGCGCCTGGCAGAGAATGTAGCGGCTTTGAATGTGGAAATTACAAAGGTAAGAGAGAATCGCAAAGAAGATATACACAGAGAGGAGACGGTTTCAATAATTAAACATCATTTGTTGGATAGTTATGTTGGAGGACTTAATATTGATCAAGCTAAACGGTTAAGTAAGGCTTTGGAGGAAAGAATTTCTCTTAGAATGAGCTCTGTAGATTTTGCCGAATTCCTGGATAAGTCAATTTCAAAGGGAGGGGTCGGGCTCAATAAGAGAACCGCTCAGAAGTTTACAGAGGAAACCGATCTAATTTTGATGGAGGAGTAATATATTTATATGAAATTTGCTGATTTGATATATGTTACAGTTCAAAACTTAAGGAACAGAAAATCCAGAATATTTTTTACTATTTTAGGTGTGGCTGTCGCCATCGCCGCAGTTTTTTCCTTGGTTGCTTTTGGCTACGGACTTCAAAAGAGTTTGCTTGAAAAAATTACAACTGCGGATTCACTTTTAACATTTGATGTAATTCCCACGGATACAAACGTTATCAAGTTGAATAGAGCAATGGTTGAGAAAATAAGAATCATTCCGAATGTTGTTAAAGTTAGTCCGGAGGCTAATTTCCCCTCGGAAATTTCGTATCATGATATTACTTCTGGAATTACCGCTAATATAGTTAATCCTGATTTTTTTCTATTACAGGGTATATCTACTCAATTAGGAACATTTTTTTCAGGTTCAGATGTTAAGAAAATTGTAATCTCATCCGTTGTTGCGCAACTGTTAAACCTGAAACCGGAAGAAGCTCTTCATAAAACAGTTAAATTGACTATTTTTCCCAGCTCAAACATAAGTTCATCAGAGCCAGAAGTTATTGATACACAAAGTGCATCTCAGGTTTATTTAGGAGATGATTATCAAATTATCGGTATTATCGAAGGTCAGGGTAATTCGGGTGAAATTTATATTAATTCGTCCGACTCAGCTGGAATACCGATAGATGAGTACAAGGTGGTAAAGGTTAGGGTTTCAAACGCAGAGTCCATGAAGCTCGTTCGCGGTGATCTTATTTCAAGAGGTTTACTCGTTTCTGCACTTTCCGATATCGTAGATCAAGCAAATAAAATATTCAGCATTATTCAAGTTGCACTAGGAGTTTTTGGTGTTATTGCTCTCGTGGTTGCTGCAATCGGTTTAATTAACACAATGACTATCGCGCTACTAGAAAGGACAAATGAAATCGGCGTTATCAGGGCAATTGGTGCATCGCCTCAAGATGTTAAGCTACTTTTTTTGGGCGAATCTACACTCATAGGATTCTTGGGAGGAGTGAGTGGTATTTTTGTGGGGATAATAATTAGTGAATCTTTAAATTGGATATTTAATTTTGCCTCTCAATCCCTTCAAGGAAATTCTGTGCGACTTTTTGCTTATCCGTTTTGGTTTACTATTTTTATTATAGTTCTTTCCACTTTTGTTGGCTTATTGGCAGGTATGTGGCCAGCTTACCGTGCTGCTCACATGAATCCTTTACAAGCTCTTA
Source organism: Candidatus Tayloriibacteriota bacterium (assembly GCA_009695005.1). GTDB lineage: Bacteria > Patescibacteriota > Minisyncoccia > Phycocordibacterales > SIBU01 > SIBU01. The sequence goes on along the minus strand of SIBU01000020.1, from coordinate 11,466 downwards.
AATACAAGTAATATTTTGTTTCAACTCTGATATGTTTCCACTGTTGATATCCGGTATATTTTCAAATTAGAAACTTATATTCGTATATATTTTGATTAATAATTAAGTTATATGCTTGTGTTGCTTTTTTATTTTATTCAAAATTAGGGTATAGTCTTGTTGTATATGGAAAAATTTAGATTACATAGTGAATTTGAGCCAGCGGGGGACCAGCCTGTTGCAATTTCTACCTTAATTGCTGGATTAAAAAAAGGCGAGCGTCATCAAACGCTTCTAGGTGTTACTGGTAGTGGAAAAACATTCACTGTAGCGAATGTCATTGAGGAAATGCAGAAGCCTACATTGGTTATTGCTCACAATAAAACTCTCGCAGCTCAGCTTGCTCAAGAGTATCGTGAATTTTTTCCTAACAATGCAGTGCATTATTTTGTTTCGTATTACGATTATTATCAACCTGAAGCATATATGCCGGTTACGGATACGTATATCGAAAAGGAAGCTCAAATAAATGAAGAGATTGATCGCTTGAGACACGCTTCCACTCAAGCGCTCTTGACCCGTAAGGATGTGATTATTGTGGCCTCCGTTTCATGTATTTACGGTTTAGGAAGTCCCGATGAATATCAGAAGGTAAATATGAAGATTGAAAATGAAATGATAATTACGAGAGGTGATTTTCTTCGCGCACTTGTGGGTATTCATTTTGAAAGAACTAATGTCGATTTGTTACCTGGACAATTTCGAGCTATCGGAAACGTTGTAGAGGTAATGCCAGTAAGTGAGAAGGTAGTTTATAGAATTGAAATTAATGATGGGAAAATAGAATCGATTGATGTTATAGATGCAATCTCAAGATCTCATTTAAGAAAGGAAAATATTTTCTTTCTTTTTCCCGCAAAACATTTTATTACAGACAAGGAGCAGGTAAAAAAGGCGCTTGAAACAATTAAATCAGAGTTGAAGGAGCGATTGAAGGAATTGGAAAAGGACGAAAAACAGATAGAGGTTGAAAGATTAAAAAGACGAACAAATTATGATTTGGCTTTAATTCGTGAGGTTGGTTATTGCAATGGCATTGAAAATTATTCAAGACATTTTTCTGGAAAACTTCCGGGAGAACCGCCCGATTCACTTCTGTCATATTTTCCACATCTAGCGGACGGTAGTCCCAATTTTTTGACAATAATCGATGAGTCACATGTTACTGTTCCTCAAATTGGTGGAATGTATGCAGGCGATCAGTCAAGAAAGCAGTCACTCATTGATTTTGGTTTTAGATTGCCGAGTGCAAGAGATAACAGACCTCTTAAATTTAATGAGTTTGAGGAGCGTGTTGGACAGGTTTTGTACACTTCAGCTACTCCCGGCAAATACGAACTGGAAAAATCGTGCGGTATAAGTTCTCACGCGTCATTTTCCTCGGAAGGAAAAGTTGTTGGTTCAAGTCACAAGGGTTGCTTGGTGGTTGAGCAAGTTATTAGACCAACCGGACTTATTGATCCAGAAGTATCAATTCGACCAATTACAGAAAAGGGAAACTATAAAGGTCAAATTGTTGACTTTATTTCTGAAACAGAAAAAGTCATAAAGAAGGGCGGGCGTGTTATTGCTACAACGCTGACTAAGAAAATGGCCGAGGATCTAAGTGTATTTCTGAAGGAGAAGGGTATCAAGGCCGAGTATATTCACAGTGACATTTTAACTATTGAAAGAATTGAAATTTTAACTCGATTTAGAAGGGGAGAATTTGATTGTGTCGTTGGCGTGAATTTACTTAGAGAGGGCTTGGATTTGCCGGAGGTGCATTTTATAGGAATTCTTGATGCGGATAAAGAAGGATTTTTAAGAAGTGAAACTTCATTAATTCAAATTATTGGAAGAGCCGCAAGAAATGTTGAGGGAAGAGTTGTTCTTTATGCTGATAATCTTACTGGTTCAATGGAGAGGGCCATAGGAGAGACTAATCGACGTAGAACTATTCAATTAGCGTATAACAAGAAGCATGGAATTACCCCAAAAACTATTATTAAGAAAATTCACGATATAACAGAAGAGTTGGATTTACACAAAAAAGCTGTGAAAACTTTGGTTGCTTTGGATATGGCCGGAAGCCCAAAAAATATTTTAAAACTAATTAAAGAGAAGGAAAGACAAATGAACTCATCGGTAAAAATTTTGGATTTTGAAACTGCGGCCTTGCTTCGTGATGAAATTTTAGAACTTCAAAAGCTAAAATTACCGAAATAGTGCATAAAAAAGTTACAGTTAAATAAATAGTTTGAAATCACAAGACGTACATAACCTTTTTTGTCTTTTTTTGATATACTATTTGGGTAAATATATCGAAAAGATTAATTAATAGTTGTTACAATTTATGATTAAAACAGCGGTGGGACTGTCACACGGTGACGATGCATATGCAGTTGGAGTAAATGCTTGTCAGAGTGCAGTAACTCAACTTGGGGGTGAGAAACCAGGGATGATTTTGGCATTTGCCTCGGTGCGATATGATCAGGAGAAGGTCCTTGCCGGTATTCTTTCGGTTGCCCCCAATGTTTTGATAGTGGGTTCATCTACCTCTGGAGAGATAACTTCTGCTGGTCCAACTACTCGTTACTCCGTAGTTGTTATGGCTTTTGTCTCCTCAGATGTAAAATTTTTCGCCGCTATTTCCGAGCCACTTTCAAAAGGGGCATATGAGGCAGGAAAATCCGTAATCGATTCAATAAAAAAACAAACTACTGAACCATTAAGTTTTCTTATGTATTTTTCTGATCCGCTAACTTCCAATGGGTCAGAGGTTTTGCGAGGAGTAACAGAAACTGTCGGGCGAGATGTCTCGGTAGTCGGCGCTTCTTCCGGTGATGAATATCAATTTAAAAAAACATATCAATATTTAAACAACTCGATACATTCCGACTCTGTTGTTGCTGTAGGATTTTGCGGCCAAGTAAAAATTGGAGTAGGAGCAAAACATGGGTGGATTCCAATTGGACTACCTCTTCAGGTCACACGATCTGAAGGATCTACCCTGCGTGAACTTGACGGAAGACCCGCGTTCTCGGTTTACGAAGATTATTTTGGTAGTGAATTAACTCAACAGATAAAATCCGAGGGAACTTTTGCCTCAGTGGCTTCGATGTATCCGTTAGGAATTAGAATGAGTGGTGGCGTTGAGCGATTAATTAGAAATCCTCTTCGTTTGCAAGAGGACGGTTCGATTGTTTGTACAGCAGAAATACCTGAAGGATCAGAAGTACAATTAATGTTGGGTTCTCGTGAGGAGGCAATTAAATCCGCAAGAGAGGCTGGTCAAGCTGCTACTGAGAGTGTCGGTACATTGCCTCAGGCAGTAATTGTTTTCAGTTCTATAACCAGAAAAAAATTGTTGGGTAGTTATGCAATCGATGAGATTAATTCTGTTATTGAGTCAACAGGTGGAACGTTTCCGCTTATTGGTTTTTATACATACGGAGAACAGGCTCCAATTCAAACGCTGGAGAAAAGTAAGGTAGGAGCGATTTCAACTTTTCAAAATGAAACTGTCGTTGTCACTGTTATCGGTTAATATACAAATATGCCAGAAGAACAAGTAAAAATATTAAATGAATTTGTAGAACTTTTGACTGCTGTGGCAAAAGAGGTTTTTAATGCATCACAGTTAAACGACATTATCGGAAATGGAGATCAAAAAGATGCTATAGCTGCAATTATTGGTGAATTATCAAAAGAATTTGGTGTTAGTTTTGCAGAGGTAAAGTTGGCTCATATCGCTGATCAGTTGGAAAGTAAGTTTTCTCACGATTTGTTTGGTCAGGCTATCATTCCGATGTTGCCAGGAGGGTTTCTTGAAGAGAGGCGATTACAGTCGCTTTCAAAAGAGGAACTCTATGCTTGGGTTGTTGAACGAACAAGAGAGCTTACTGAACTTAATGCAGAACTTGAGGAAAAAGTTAGAAATCGTACCGAAGATTTACAGGAGTTGTTGGAATCTCAGCACAAGGCTGGAAAACTCCTTGTACGAAGAGATTTGGAGCTTTCAAGGGTCAATGAGAAACTTCTTGAACTCGATCAAAGAAAATCCGAATTTTTGTCAGTGGCTGCACATCAACTCCGTACCCCTTTGTCCGGAATTAAATGGACACTTGGAATGATTGTAAAAGGTGAGTTAGGAGCTATTACTAATGATCAGAAAGTTTTTTTGATGAAAAGTTTTGAATCTAACGAGCGAATGATTAAATTGGTAAACGACATGCTTGATGCAGATAGGTTAGAATCGGGAAGAGAGCAGAGTAAACTGATTAAAACACAATTGCTTGATCTGGTTGATAATGTTTTGTGTGACATAATGCCGTTGGCGCTAAAGCGGAACATCCACGTGGAGTTTGATAGAGGGGATGCCTCATTGCCGTTGATAATGATCGATCAAGAGAAGATGAGAGCTGTGCTGCAAAATTTGCTCGACAATGCTGTAAAATACAGCAGAGAAGGAGGGACAGTGGGGATATCTGCGAAACAAGAAGGAAATATGTTGGTGTTTTCAATTAAAGATAGTGGCATTGGAATCCCTATAGATCAACAGGCTTTAGTTTTTACAAGATTCTTTCGTGCACGGAATGCACAAAAGGTGGAAACTGATGGAACAGGCCTTGGATTATTTATTGTGAAGAGTATAATAGAGATGCACGGTGGCAAAGTTTCATTTGAGAGTAAAGAGGGTGTAGGTACAAAATTTCTTTTTTCAATAAAATTAAACAATGAATAAAAAAATCCTCATCATAGAAGACGATGTATTTTTGGGAGATGTTCTGTTTCAAAAACTTAAAAATGAGGCTTATGATGTTTTGCTTGCAAGAGATGGCGCAGAAGGTCTAAGTAAAATTTCAGAGTTTATGCCGGACTTGATACTTCTTGATATTATTTTGCCGACCATGAACGGTTATGAAATTCTGGAGTCTAAGTTTAAGAATGAGATAATAAAAAATATTCCTGTAATTGTTATTTCAAACTCAGGTCAGCCAGTTGAAATAAGCAGAATATTGTCTTTGGGTGTTCGAGAATATCTAGTTAAGGCCCAGTTTGACCCTGAGGAAGTTTTGTCTAAGGTAAAAATGCAGTTGTCGTCAGGTGAGAGTATGCCTGGAGCTGTTGCTCAGGCTGGAGGTGGTACAGCATTGGAAGGTAAAAAAATTCTTTGGGTAGAGGATGACAAGTTTTTAAGCGATATTATCGCAAGAAAGCTTTCGAGAGAGAAGTGTATCTTGTTCCACGTTACTGAAGGTGAAGAAGCTTTGAAATTGGCAGAAAAGGAGAATTTTGATATTGCAATTCTTGATATTCTTCTGCCTGGAATTAATGGATTTGAAATTTTGTCTAGATTAAAGGCTAACCCAAAAACTCGTGGAGTTCCTGTAATTTTACTATCAAATTTGGGACAAAAGGATGATATTGATAAAGGTCAGACACTCGGTGCGACTCGTTTTCTAGTAAAGGCCATGGTTACCTTGGATGAGATTATTTCTGAAATCAAATCTGTAATTTTTAGTAAGAGCGCATAGGTACTAGCTTAGCTTTTTGTTTCTTCTTAACCGTGTTATAGTCTTTCATATATAAGCCTATGGAGTAATCCATGGGCATAAAATTATGAGTGAAAAAAATACAGAGAAAATTGTTAGTGCCGATAAAATTACGGTTAAAGGCGCTAGAACACATAATCTAAAGAATATTACAGTTGAAATGCCACGCAATAAAATGGTGGTGTTTACCGGTCTTTCTGGTAGTGGAAAGTCTTCTCTAGCTTTCGATACAATTTTTGCTGAGGGTCAAAGACGATATGTTGAATCTCTATCATCTTACGCGCGACAATTTCTTCGTCAGATGCAAAAACCGGATGTTGATGAAATAATTGGCTTGTCACCTGCAATTTCAATTGATCAAAAATCACGTTCAAATAATCCGCGTTCAACCGTTGCGACTATCACAGAAATTTATGATTATCTCCGAATTCTTTTCGCCAGAGTCGGAGTGCCTCATTGTTTAATTTGTAACAGACCAATTAAGAAATTATCTCAAGAGGAAATTATCGAGACAATTCTTGAAACCGTAGAGAAGCTTCCTGCAAAGCTTGATGATAAGGAGGTGATGGGGATTCCGTACAATACACAAAAGTTAAAAATATTTGCACCTCTTGTTGTAGGAAGAAAAGGAGAGTACTACCAACTTCTGTACGATTTACTGGGTAAGGGTTTTACCTCGGTAAAAGTCGATGGCGAATTAAAGAAACTTCGAGAGCAAATTATTCTTTCAAAGAACAAAAAACATGATATTGATGTTTTGGTTGACGAATTCTTTTTAACCGAACTCAAGGATAAAAAATCTGGCGCATTTGAGCGTTTGTCGGAATCAGTGGAGCGAACTTTGGAAGAATCCAAAGGTTTAATTAAAATTGAAGTTAATAAAACAGAAAAACTAATTTCTGCCAAGTTCATGTGTGCATATGACGGTTTTTCGTATCCTGAAATTGAACCGAGGTTGTTTTCATTTAACTCACCTTATGGCGCATGCTCAGAGTGTAATGGTTTGGGTACGAGACATTTCTTTGGTAATGAGGATTGTTTGAAGTGTAAAGGTGCAAGACTTCGTGAAGAGGCGTTACATGTTTATTTTGGTGGCGAATCTGGAAAGGGCGGTTTAAATGTTGTGGAATTGGTAAGACTTTCGATTAAGGACGCCAGAGAATTTTTTGAAAATCTTAAATTATCACCGAAGGATCGTGAAATTTCAAAAGTTGTATTAAAGGAAATTGAATCTCGTTTGGATTTCATGATTAACGTAGGTATTGAATACCTCTCTCTTGATCGAAGAGCTCACACTCTTTCTGGAGGTGAAGCTCAACGAATTAGGTTGGCTTCGCAGTTGGGCTCGGGACTCGTTGGAGCTTTGTATGTGCTTGATGAGCCAACAATCGGTTTACATTCAAAAGATAATGACCGCTTGATAAAAACGTTACTTCATCTTAGAGATATCGGTAATACGATTATCGTTGTTGAGCATGATGAGGACACGATTTTTTCGTCAGACTATATTGTAGATATTGGACCAGGAGCGGGGATTCATGGAGGTGAGATCGTTGTTGCGGGTTGGCTGGAGAAACTTCTGACTGCCAAGAAAAATGATTCGAAATCTGTAACTTTGGACTATCTTCGAGGTGATAAAAAGATAGAGATACCGGAGGTTAGAAGAGATAAGGATAAGGGTACAATTAAAATTAGAGGTGGAAAGATATTTAATATTCAAAATTTACATGTAGATATTCCACTTGGACGGCTAATTGGGATAACTGGAGTGTCCGGTTCTGGAAAATCGTCTTTGTTGTATGAAATTTTACACAAAAATTTACAAGCAAGATTGGAACGAAGATATCGTACAGCCGAGATTTTTAACTGCGCAAGTTTTACTGGTACTGAATATATTTCGAGAGTGATCTTGATTGATCAGGGTCCAATCGGCAGAACACCTCGTTCAAATCCCGCTACATACACCGGTAGTTTTACTTTTATACGAGATTTATTTGCTGAGACAGCTGAGGCTAAAGTGCGTGGTTGGAAAGCAAATCGATTTTCTTTCAATGTTAAAGGTGGACGATGTGAGGCTTGCCAAGGAAATGGAGAAATTGCAGTCGAGATGCATTTCTTGCCAACTGTATATGTTCCGTGTGAGGTCTGCGAAGGTAAACGCTTTATGAAGGAAACTTTAGAAGTTACTTATAAAAAGAAAAACATCTTTCAAGTTTTAAATATGACAATTGAAGAGGCGCTGAAATTCTTTGAAGATATTCCTGCAATTTCAGATAGACTCAAGACGTTGGATGAAGTGGGCCTTGGATATCTCGAATTGGGTCAGTCCGCTACGACACTCTCTGGAGGCGAAGCTCAAAGAGTCAAAATTTCCTCCGAGTTGTATAGACCTCATGTACAGAAGACAATATATCTTTTAGACGAGCCGACTATCGGTCTTCATTATGAAGATGTAAAAAAGTTGATTGAGATTATGCAAAAACTTGTAAATAAGGGGAATACAGTAGTGGTGATTGAGCATAATTTGGATATTATAAAATCTGCGGATTATTTAATCGATATTGGTCCTGATGGTGGAGTTGGTGGTGGAAATTTAGTAGCCAAAGGCACTCCCGAAGAAGTTGCTAACACTAAAAAATCTTATACTGGAGAATATCTCAAAAAGGCCCTTCGTTAACCCTTAACCTCATATAAAATTACAACACAGATTATCGATACTACTATACTACAAAGTATAGTAGTAAATATTCAAAAAGAAAAAAACCGCCTGGTTAGACGGTCAGAGGAATAATTGAAGGTTTCCCAGTAGCTTTTTTGCGAAGAACCTTCAGGAAGAATGGTTTTAGACCATGAAACGACACAGGTTTTTGAATGAGGGTGCTGGCCCCACACACAACTGCATTGTTGTGGTAATCTTTGTTTCCTTCTTCAGTATAGAGCGCTATCTCAGCATCCGGATAACGGGTATGGTACATCTGGATAATCTGAAGACCATCATCATTTGGGTTGTAACGGTCAACCATAAGTCCATCGACCCTATCATCCAGCTGCATCTCGAGGAGACGAATGGCTTCTTCTCCTGATGGAATGCGTATCAGATCAAGTTCTGACCCCTTAATATGCATTTGATTTTCGATCAGACTTCGAATGAGTCTAGTAATTTTATCATCGTCTTTCACGAATAGGATTCTCTTCATATTATTTTTACTGTTAGGCCCCAATGCGGCCGTTTGCTACTTTCTATACACTTGATATCATGCAATGAATGAATAGTCAATTTTTAAAAAAGGCTAAGTTGCCCGATACTCCTGGGATATATTTTTTTTTGAATAACAAAAAGAAGATTTTGTATATTGGAAAGGCTACTTCACTCCGGAGTCGAGTTCGCAGTTATTTTGCAAAAAATATTGAAGAAGTCAGAAGTCCACTGATAAAGCAGATGGTGGAAGAGGCTTCGAGTATCGATTACAGGAAAACGGATTCAGTTCTAGAGGCGCTTATACTTGAGGTTGACCTGATTAAAAAGTTTCAACCTAAATACAATACTGCAGAAAAAGATGATAAAAGTTTTAACTGCGTCGTAATTACAAATGAGGATTTTCCTAAAGTTCTAGTGATTAGAAAAAAAGAATTGATAAATGATCAAAAGTACTCTGCTCAGTACGGACCATTTCCGCACGGCACACAATTAAAGGACGCTATGAAAATCGTTCGTAGAATTTTCCCTTACAGAGATAGTAAATGTCAGATAAGCAGTGGTAAACCTTGTTTTAATCGACAGATCGGAATGTGCCCTGGGGTATGCTCCGGAGAGATATCTAAAAAAGAATATGCTAAAACTATAAAAAATATTAAATTATTCTTCTCTGGCAAGAAAAATCAAATTATAAAGAATTTAATGAAAGAAATGAAAGTCTGCGCTAACAAGCTTGATTTTGAACATGCCAATGAGGTAAAGAGAACAATTTTTGCCTTACAACATATTCAGGATGTTTCTCTAATAAAAAATAATGACATCTTGCCTAGGGAGGAGAATTTCAGAATTGAAGCGTACGATGTGGCTCATCTTTCTGGCAGTAATGTTGTCGGAGTTATGACAGTGGTTGAAAATGGAATATCAAAGTTAAGCGATTATAGAAAGTTTAAAATAAAAGGTGGCTATGGAAACAATGATATAGCTTCACTTTCGGAAGTTATTAAAAGAAGATTTGCACATAGTGAATGGCCCTACCCCGCGCTGGTAGTTGCAGATGGTGGTTTAGCTCAAAGAAATGCAATTGAAATTATTCTCAAGGAATTGGGATTGAGCATTCCTGTTGTAGCTGTTGTTAAAAATGAAAAGCATCGTCCAGAGAAAATATTAGGCGATGATAAACTTGTTCGTATTCATGAACGAGCCATTTTATTTGTAAACAGCGAAGCGCATAGGTTTGCTATAAATTTTCACAGACTTAGAAGAAGTAAGGATTGGAAACCTGTTTAATAAGTAAGTTGGTCCTTTACCCTAATCACATCGATAAAATTTTTGACAGCGATAATTATGTGTCATTCTGTTAATAAGTGGGGACGTAGCAATTTTTAAGCAAATTAACGTAGAAATGTTATATAGAGAAAGTCTGAGGTTTTCCAATCTCTGACGTCATTTTGCATGATATAATATTTACGCATGGCACTTACATCTAAAATAAGAGTTGGAGTACTTCGTGGCGGACCATCAAAGGAACACGATGTTTCAATTAAAACTGGAGCAAATGTTTTGAAAAATTTGCCTGAAAACTATTCTCCAATAGATATTTATATTGACAAGGAGGGGATTTGGCATGTTCAGGGTATTGCTGAAGATCCATCAAAAGTTGTAAGAAAAATTGATATTTTCTTTAATGCTTTGCATGGTGAGTACGGAGAAGATGGAGGCTTGCAACACACATTGGATTTATTTGGTATTCCATATACCGGTTCAGGTAGAATGGCGTCAGTTTTTGCTATGCATAAAGGTCATGCCAAGAAATTTTTGGATAATCATGGTATTAAATCACCTTATCATAGAATATATAAAAAAACTGACGCGAACTTGCCTACTATAGCCCAGCTTTGGAAAATTATTCCAAACCCTTCAATTGTTAAACCTATTTCTGGGGGTTCATCAATTGGTGTTTCTTTAGTGCAAAACCCCCAAGAATTGGCGGAGGCTCTGGATCTTGCTTTCAGTTTGTCGAATGAAATAATTATTGAAGAGTATATTTCCGGAAAGGAAGCCACCTGCGGTGTTATTGATCATTATAGAAGTAAGTCAATTTATCCACTTTTTCCATCAGAACCAGTTCCGCTAAAAAATTCTAGATTTTTTGACCACGATTCTAAATTTATAAACAAATCTCGCTCAATACATCCAGGAAGATTTTCAGCAATGGAAAAAGAGGCGATTCAAAATGCGGCTACTACGATTCACAAAGTAATGGGATTACGACACTACTCACGTTCTGATTTTATTGTTAATCCAAAGCGAGGAATATATTTTCTTGAAGTAAACAGTTTGCCTGGATTGTATATTAATGCACCGTTTACTGAGGCGCTTACTGCTGTAGGGCAGACATTTTCAGGTTTTCTGGATCATGTTATTACCCTTGCACTTAAGGGTAAATGAGGGTACATTAGTGACTTGAGTTGTTAAAGGGCCCTTAGCTCATTTGGTAGAGCACCACATTTGCAATGTGGGGGTGACCGGTTCGAACCCGGTAGGGTCCACCAAACCAAAAAATCTGCATGAAGCAGATTTTTTGGTTTGGTGGTGTGTCATTAACAAAGTCCGAACCTTTTACGAACAAAATCCTGATGCCGACTAATCGCACGCTCCGCGTGCGTGGTGGGTCGGAACTACCTCGTACGCTCT
>SIBU01000019.1 GCA_009695005.1 Candidatus Tayloriibacteriota bacterium | reverse complement strand
TAACTGAGAGATAGAGAATGATGAGGTTTTCTAAGGTTATTTTGGATTGAAATATCATATTTTTATACTATTGGTTTAATAATAGCATACTTTTAACCTTTTTGTTGATTAACATATTATTACATGATACTATTGTCACAGAGTCAACACCAGTCCGAGTCACAACGACGAGAATGGTGGAGACACAAAGATATTTGAAAGGAAAAAATATGTTGAAATTCGAAGGAGACGAAGACACGAAGTCTGACCTGGGAATGATAGCAGCTGTTTTCCTCTGGGCATTGTGCATGCTAGGGATGGCGGTGCAAGGTACAAGAATCCAGGAAAACGCGAAAACGCAGAGGGCCGCAGCTATAAAAGGATGGGCTGTGGCGACTTCACAGAACGGCCTAATTTTCTGCCCATTTGTTGGGCAGGAATTCGTGGAGGCGATTGCCTCCTACAAACAAATCCATCCACTCGTTTCAATCACTAGCATAGCTGGAGAGGTGATTAAGCGAGACGGAGGAAAAGATGCGTATGGGGAAACCCATGGGTATTGGTTAGCGGTTAAACAAACGGTGCAGGCGATTTCACTGCAACCTCACCATTAACTAACAAGCGACATTCTAAACAAATGTCGCTTTTTTATTCGCGGTGGGGGTGGCGATACTCGTCGCATATTAGATGGTCGTCTTCCAATCACTTCGTCGAGACTTTAGAATTTCTTTCCAATTCTTGTGCATAACGATCCTTCTTTATTTTTTGTTTTCAACGAACCGAACTCTATGGGCCGACGACACGTTTCTCGCAAGTCCAATTTAATGAATTATTTGTTTAAAACTCTATAGGCTCTCAACGCATGTGTTATGAGCCTAATAAAGTCGAGGATTCCTTGTGGGAATCCTCGAACAGGTAATTGCTATCAACGGCTTAGAAGCTCCAGGTGAGTCCGCTTGATACTATCGCGTCGCTCTTGTGCCGGACGAAATAGTTCACTGACACCAGATTCGCCGTGAGACGTTTCGTGATGTTCCAGTTCACTCCTGCAGTTCCCCGAAGGAAGAAACCGGTGTCGCTCCCGAGTGTTCCGGTGTCGTAGACTCCGGCGAGAGAGGTACTTATATTCATACGGTCCTTCCAGAAGGGAATACTCTTGCTTGCCGTGAGGCTGAAGAGATTTCCTCCTTGAAATCCGCTGTCTGGCATCGTTACGAGGTTCTCGTAGCCGAGTGTGAGCGTCAAGAGTTTCCAATCTTTGCCCAACCTTAGGTGTGAGTAGATGATGTCGCCTGAGCCGAGTGTGAAAGCTTTTGGCTCATCGAAATACGTAACACCGACATGGACAGTAAGGCCCTTGATTACACCATTCCAACCGAGTCCATAGTCCACTTCATTCCCGAGACTTCCATCATCCCACTTGCCTTTGAGACTGCGAGAGTTCCACAGGTCAAGGTAGACACCACTTTTGTGAGAGAGAAACAGGTCGGTTTGTACGACAGGATCTCCGCTAAGCTCCATTCCGGTGCCGGAAAAGAGATATTTGTTCGCGATTACACTCGAAAGCGTAACGCTCACAGGTTGAGGTTGGTTCTCCTCTGCCTCGGTCCGGTTATGGACGAGCAGAGCCGTTGCGAGTATTACAATGATCTTTTTCATGTCCGTGACAATTTTGCCACTCAATTGCAATTCTGTCGAATAAATGTTTAAATGATGACAGCTAAACTCAATAATACGGCTATAAATCGTGCATTGCATTACAAAAAATGTCAGTTTTATTGACTTTCTGAGTCTGAAGTTAGACAATTGAGTAATGATTGAGACACTAAAACTTTTGGGTATCAAAGAAAAGCCTGCTCAGGTGTACAGCGCCTTATTGAGCTTGGGTTCGTCGGGAGTAAAGGATGTTGCAAATAAGGCTGGGCTTAAGCGCCCGACAGTTTATGTCTACCTCGAGGAGCTTTTGAAGGATGGTTTTGTCCAGAAAATTGCCATTAGGAAAAAGGAATATTATCAGGCGATTTCTCCGAAGTTTTTAGAGATAAAACTTGAACAAAATCTATCACAACTAAAAAAGGAAATGCCGGAGTTGGAGTTAATCCATGAACAGGGTCAAGGCAGGCCTAAGGTTTCAGTTTTTGAAGGAGAAACAGGACTAAATTTGGTTTATGAAGAAATTAAGAAAACGAAGGAGCTTTTGTTTTGGTCGGACCTATTTGCTGTTGAAAAATTTTTCCCAGATGTGTACCGTAAAATCAATCAAGCAACGGTTGAAAATAAGATTTATGTAAGAGAGATTATTGCTGATACCTCGGACGCGCGTGCCAGCGCGCGGCGCTGGGCGACTACAGCGGGGGAGCACTATGATTCACGTTTGGCATCGGGTCCTGTATTCAACGACAGTGTTATTTATGACGGAGTTGTGGCCTTTTTTCGTCTCCAGCAACAAAATTTATTCGTTGTTCGTATTGAAGACCCAACAATTGCCATAACCATGAAGACTATTTACGAGATGGCATGGCAAGTAGCAAAACCATATAAATATAAAGTTTGAACCTGTAATTTTTTGACACACTTGACCTATTCATATCGGTGTATTACTCTCATCAGTAGTTGGCAGGCTTCTTATTGAGGTTTGCAAGTTGGTAACGGAAAATGGGCTTCGGGTGAAGCAGATTTATCTTTTATCGGCGAATAGTGCGCCTAATTCGAAATTATTCCGAATTGGTGCTTTCAAAATATGAGATCATTACTAAAATTCCTCCTGGTGCTTTTGTTCTCGGTTACCACATTTTCTGTTTCGGATGCCCAGACAGCGGCCACCAGAAGCACGTCGATGCAGTACGACGCGCTAAACCGTTTGACGAATATTTGGTCCCCTGACGGTTTTCGAGAGACTTTTCAGTATGACCCAGTGGGAAACATGATTCTTCATCAACGTTTCGGACCGCCGAGGATATCAAGCCTGTCATCCAATGTTGTGTTGATTGGTGGGGACGGTAGAGTTCGTTTTATTGTGGCCCATTCGATCCTGCCGATTTCTAACATTTTGGTATCTGCCACTTCATCTAACCCAAAGATTTTTGGAACTAATACCGTTTTGATTTCCGGGAGCGGAACGAATCGAGCGGTAGAGGTTCGTCCGTTGGACGGAGCTTTCGGCAAAACAACCATCCATTTGGTTGCAACTGACGGTTTTATCGGTAGCACGAACAGCTTCACTCTGGAGATTAGACCAGAAGAGTAGACCTCAAGTAACCACAGCACTAAATTGTGCTGTTTTTTATTTATGTTTATCGGATAAATATATTCTCATCAATTAATATTTTGATATACTTCTAAGTATGGAAAAATTTATAAAATCTGGGATTGGTGATGAGAATATTACAAGTCAAAAAGACTTACTTCGATTGAGAAACAAAATGCAGCTCGATTTGGCAGACGCATTTTATGGTTTTGAATCTGATGATAAAAGAATGGAATGGATTGAAAAATATAGTAGAGATTTTGGCGTACTTGTTAAAAGTAATCCGGAAATCTTGGAGCATTATAAAAATAATCCTAGAGAAGCGATTGAAAGGGCGGGGAGGATATTGTATGTGACAGAAACTAAATAACAAAAAAGTCCTGATAAGGGACTTTTTTGTTATTTACTTGAGTAAGTAGATAATTATCTGACAGCATCCTTAAGCGCTTTTGCGGCGCGGAACTTTGGAACATTCATAGCTGGAACTTGGAGAGTCTCACCTGTGCGAGGATTACGTGCTTGTCTTGCAGCGCGTGCCTTTACTGAAAAAATTCCAAGACCTGCAATTGAAACCTCTCCACCTTTTTTCAAGGTTTCAACGATTGATTCAACCATCTTGTCTACGGCTTGTTCTGCTTGAACTTTTGTTCCGCCTAAAATTCCGTGAACTGCGTCTGCGATTCCTTGTTTATTCATATGTTTTTTATATTAAAATTTGTTGATAATGGTTTATCTTATAAAACGCATTTTCAATCGACCTCATCGTGAATTTTATAAGCAACTTTCCAACTTCAATTATATAATAAGCCATTTTTTAAGCAACACGGAGATATGTGTATGAAGACACGAATTATTCTTAAATATGAAGAGGGATTATTAAAAACAAAATACGGCCTTTTATAGCCGTATTTTGTGAGTATTGACAGTTTGAGTGTTTATCTTGCGTATTCTATGGTTCTCAATTCTCGAATGACTGTAACTTTGATTTCTCCAGGATACTTAAGTTCCTTCTCAATTCTCGAAGCAATTTCTTGTGCCATTTTCTTTGCATCAAGGTCGGAAATTTCTGTTGGAGTAACGAATACACGGATTTCACGGCCTGCCTGAAGAGCATAAGATTTTTCAACTCCAGGGAATGATTTACTGATAGCTTCAAGATCTCCAAGGCGTTTCAAATAATTTTCAACACTGTCTCGTCTGGCACCTGGTCGTGAACCGGAAATGGCGTCTGCTGTTTGAACGATTATCGACTCAATGGTTTCATAGGGGTATTCACCATGATGAGCTTGCATGGCTTTGACGATAGCTTCGTCTGCTCCGAATTTCTGTAAAATTCTACGGCCAATTTCAACATGTGTACCTTGAACTTCGTGGTCGACTGCCTTTCCTAGGTCGTGAAGTAGTGCTCCAGCCTTAGTAATGGCAACATTGGCGCCTAGTTCCTCAGCAAGCATGCCTGCGATATGTGTCATTTCAATTGAGTGTTGAAGAACATTTTGTCCGTAACTTGTGCGGAAGTGGAGACGGCCTAGAATAGCAATAATTCTTGGGTCAAGATTGAGTACTCCGCATTCGTAAACGGCTTGCTGACCTTTTTCCTTGATTATTTTGTTTATTTCCTCTTGAGCTTTTTCAACTACGGCTTCAATTTTTGCTGGTTGAATGCGACCATCAAGAATTAGATTTTCTAAAGCGACACGTGCTACTTGGCGACGAACAGGGTCGAATGACGAAATGGTAATAGCTCCTGGCGTATCATCTACGATCACTTCAACACCGGTAGCTCTTTCAAAAGCCTTGATGTTGCGACCTTCCTTACCGATTATTTTACCTTTGATCTCATCGTTTGGAATGGTGACCATGGTAGTCAAAACATCGGCTGATACGGAATTTCCTAAACGTTGAATAGAAGCTGCAAGAATACCTTGAGCCTTTCTTTCAAGTTGTTCTTCCCCAAACTTCTCTAGTTTTTGTATTCTAACAAGTAAATCCTCCTCGTAACGTTTTTCTATCCCTTTAATAAGTTCGGCTTTCGCTTCAGTTTCAGAAAGCCGGGCAAGTTTTTCGAGCTCAGATTGTTTGCTGGCTTCTAGGGTATCAACTTTTTCCTTCACCTTTTTAACTTCCGCAATTTTTACCTTGATGTTTTCAACTTCCTTATCTATGTCGATTTGGCGTTGGTCGAGGGTGTCCTCCTTTTTGATAACTCGTTCTTCAGCTTTTTTTATTTTCTCCTCTTTTTCCTTCATTTCCGAGCGAGCCTCGTTCAAAGCTTCAGTTGCTTTTCCCTGGGCTTCCTCGGTAATTTTTTTTGATTCCTCTTTTGCTTTCAGCATCATCTCCTTGATCTCAAGTTCCATTGAGCCTCGTTTGCCCAAAGAAATAATAAGACGGAGATAGTAGCCAAGAGCAACTCCCGCAGCGCCTACAAGGCCTGCGATAAGGGCGACTATTTTTAATGACATGGTCCTGGTGACCTTGTTTTTAGGCCTTTATTGGAAGTACTGCTGTTTCTAGTTTGTGTCGAGACATGAATATAATCTCAAAAAATAAATGGAAGGAAACGGCAACCGTAAAAGTAAAAAACAAAATCATAATTAAACAATTGTTAATATCCTCATATTATAAGAAAGAGATCTTTTTGTAAAGGAAAAGCCCCGCACGACCGGAAACGGTCGCGCGGGGCTTTTAAGACTGGATTTACTTCAAAATCTCATCAATTACACCATATTTCTTCGCTTCCTCGGCGTCCATATAGAAATCACGTTCAACATCTTTTTCTATTTGGGATAAGGGTTTCCCAGTGTTTTTGGACAGCATTCTATTAAGATTTTCACGGGTTTTGAGGATTTGTCTGGCGGTTATGGCAATATCCGAAGCTTGACCTTCAACTCCACCAAGGGGTTGATGAATCATTACTTCAGCGTTTGGTAGGGCATAGCGCTTACCTTTCTTTCCGGATGAAAGCACAATGGCACCGCCGGAAGCTGCAATGCCGACACAAACAGTTGAAACATCATTCTTGATGTGGTTCATGGTGTCTACTATCGCGAGAGTTGCAGTAACAGAGCCACCTGGGGAGTTTACATAAAGCGAAATATCCTTCTTTGGGTCTTCGGATTGCAAGAACAAAAGCTGGGCGATAACAATGTTCGCTACGTGGTCGTCAATTGCTCCGCCGAGAAAAATGATGTTTTCGCGAAGTAGGCGGGAATAAATATCGTAGGCACGTTCGCCGAATTGAGATTTTTCGATAACTGTAGGTATAAGCATGGGAATGAAGTTAAAAGTTTATAAAGTAAGACAGGGAAAGTATAGCAAGGGAGAATTAACTTGACAAGTTTGGGTTTTAATGTACGATACTTTCATCGACATTGCGTAAGCCTGTCGGGCCGTCAGCGGGTTCTTCTCGGATTCGCCTCGTGACGCTTTCGAATTTCATCGGGAGTAACGAGCCATACAGGTAGCGGGAAATCTTCTGAAAGGAGATAAAATGAGAAAGTACATTGATGACCTCACTGACAACCTCATCGGCAAACATAAGTTCGCGGTTTTGTTCGATAGGTCTTTAGATGTTCGTGAGCATGACGTAGATTTTGTTGACGCGTCAAGACATATTCTGGAACATGATGATGTTGCACAAATGAAACCCGAGACATTGGGAAGGATCATGTGTGGATTTGAAATTGGTGATGTCATGACGGCACACCCCGGTAAAGAAGTTACTTTTGCCGGAGATTGTGAGTGTATGTTCCGCGAAATTGTAGCGCTTTGTCTCGCGCATGCAATTTATCAGAAACTGCAGTTGAGCTTGAGACCGAGGCGCGAAAAAAATAAGTGGGAAGGTAAATTCGAAAGTTCCTAGACAAGACTCAGTGTTTCTAACGGCAGGATTATTTATTTGTAGCCCAACACCTCGGTGTCGGGCTTTTTTTTAATTTTATTAAATTATATTGGGGACAATTGGAAATATGTATGATGCTTGATAATAAGGTGATGAAGTGTTAGCTTGGTATGAGACTTGAAATGAAAGGCTATGAATGAAAACAAATATTGGTAGTCATGTAATTATTGATAATTCAGAATTTAGATTCCATGGTGCGCCGGCTATTGTTGTATCGGATGAATATGCTTCGACCAGTGACATTGATGAATTGAAGGGAAAAACAGTCGTAAAACTCCAGGTTTTTCCTAAGAGTTGGATGCTTATACCAGGGGAAAGTGACTTGGAATTCATCGAGATGGAGTGTGAACCAGAGTTTCTAAAAAAGGATGACGAGCATAAATTAGAAATGGCTCAATTGGAGAAGAAGTTTGGGGAGTTCCACGCGGCACTTTTTCTTAGTGAGCCTCTCGACACAAGTTTACTTTGCTTCTGTTGTTACGAAAAGTGTGTCACCAGAGTTTCAGTAAATGTTTGGGGCACAATTTGTCAGCACGATATGTGCGCTGAGTGCGCAAAGAAATGGGATGGTTGGCGAACCGATGGGGTTCCTCCCCGCGCTGAAATTGTGGTGTCGCAATCAAAATAGCCCAACACCTCGGTGTCGGGCTTTTCTTTTTATTTTTTTCTACTACAATGAATTCATTATCGATTTTATAAACTACTTGAATGAGATTACATAATTTTTTTATAAGCGAAAAAATAGGAGATCAAAGTAAAATCGAAGTTACAGATTTTGATTTGATAAATCAGTGGCGACATGTGCTTCGTTTAAATACGGGAAGTCTAGTTGTACTTCTCGATAATTCAGGTTTTGAGTACACTGCGCAATTTATGTCTCTAACTTACTTGAAGGCGGAGTTTATAATTGTTGAAAAGCGACAAAATAAATTTACTCCAAAGAAGGAAATTTTTCTTTTTCAAGCGCTCATCAAGCCTGACAAATTCGAGTGGATTTTGGAGAAGGGAACTGAGCTCGGAGTTTCCCATTTCAGACCAATACTTACAAGCCGTACGATTGTGAAAAAACTTAATTTGAAACGAGCTGAAAAAATTGTTCGAGAGTCGGCAGAGCAATCCGGTCGTGGGAAGTTGCCTGCGCTTTACGAACCCATGAAATTTGAAGAAATTTTTTCCACGTATTCATTTCCCTATATTGCATTCGATCCTTCAGGTAAGCCTTGGGTGCAAAAAGATTTTGTAACTGATGGAGCTCTCGGAATTTTAATCGGACCAGAAGGTGGCTGGAGCGAGCAAGAGCTTGAAATAATACGCGAAAAAAAGGTGCCAATTATTTCTCTTGGCTCACAAATCCTTCGCGCAGAAACTGCCGCTATCGCAGTAGCAGCTTTACTTCTGTTGTAGTTGATATAGAAAACACAAAGCAAAGTGCAAACAGTTTAAGTTTTTGTATTTTAGGGTTTTGTTTGGATTTTGTGTACTGTGTTTTCGAAAGTTTTATTTTTGAGATTCCAGGAACTCGAAAACTTTTTCATTCGTAAGCATCATGGTGATGTAAGCATTCGCACGAAGAGGATCAGCATCCTTGTGATGTTCTAAGATGTGTTTCACTTCTTCTTCAACGGCTTCTTTTAATGCAAAAATTTTTTCCTGCTGTGCAATTGCATTCCAGACCAACTGAAGCTTCCCTCTCTTCTCTGCATCAGGACGCCATTCCTTTCGCATGTCGTCTTCACTTTTTTTAACATGTTTAAGATAGTCTTCCATTTTCATTCCCATTCTTGTGATATCGTCGTGAAACCTGGCTAACATCTTAGCTATTTCGCTTTCGATCAAGGCTTTAGGGACATTCACTTCAACCTCATTTAGTACAGCTTCAGCGGTAACCAAGCGCTTTTTTTCGCGAGCTTTGCCTGTCTTTTCTAGGTGAAGATTTTCTCTGATTTTTGATCTGAAATCTTCAACTGTTTTAAAGTCACCTAACTTTTTTACAAATTCCAAATTAACTTCCGGCAGGTCCTTTTCTTGAATTTCCTCACCAGGTTTTGGTGCGGTACTTTTTACAAAACCTTTACGAATGTTTTCAACGAATTCATCAACTTCCTTTTCAGTCACAGAAATCTCCTCCGATTTTTTTGAGTTTTCTTTTGAGGCAATTTTTTTATAGTCAGGCAATTTTACTTCCGGAACAATTGAAAATGAAATTTTGAAAACCAAAGGATTCTGTGGGGCGAGTTTTGTGATTGAAATATTCGGTTCGCCAAGAATGGATATTTTCCTTTCTGTAAGTATTTCAGGAAGCGCCGATTCGATGGCTTCATGTGCAGCCTCCTCAAGAATTGCAAGTTCTCCAACTTTCGAAACTAAAATATTTTCTGGAACGTGTCCAGTGCGGAATCCAGGAATAGAAGCCGTGTTGGAAATTTTCTTTATCGCTTGTGCTCTGTGTTTAGCCAAAATTTCGTATGAAATTTCAACTTCGATTTCGAGCTCAGATTCCGGTAAATTTTTTTCGCCGATCAAGGTGTATTTTTTCATAATCTATGTGTTGATAATTTATTAATTTCCGCGAGCTGTATGAACAAAAGAATTCAATGCGGGCAGTGTAGCGAACAGTCTCAAGTTTAGCAAGTTCTAAATTTTATCGAAAGTTTTAAAATAAAATCCCGCGGGCGCTAGGCGCCCGCGGGATTTTATTTAACTATTAATTAAACCAGTAAACCAACTATAAGTAGCGCCACAATGTTTAGAATTTTAATCATTGGATTGATGGCAGGACCCGCAGTGTCTTTGTATGGATCACCAACAGTGTCGCCTGTGACAGCAGCCTTGTGTGCGTTGCCACCTTTGCCTCCGTGATTTCCTTTTTCAATATGCTTTTTGGCGTTGTCCCAAGCCCCACCACCCGAGGTCATCGAGATGGCGACGAAAAGTCCAGTGACAATACTTCCGACAAGCAAACCTCCAAGAGCCACTGGGCCCAAAAGAAAGCCAACAATAATTGGTGCGGCAACTGGAATGAGTGCTGGCAAAATCATTTCTTTGATGGCGGCTTGTGTCACGATATCTACACATCGCGCGTAATCGGGTTTTGCTGTCCCAGCCATAATCCCTTTTATTTCTCTAAATTGTCTTCGAACTTCAACGACTACTGCACCTGCCGCTTTGCCAACTGATTCCATTGAAAGTGCTGCAAAGTAATATGGAAGAAGTCCTCCAAGAAAAAGCCCGACAATAACTTTTGGATCTTCAAGACTGAAAACTAAATGTTTTCCAAGACCAATAAATTCTTGTGTGTAAGAAGTGAAAAGCACCAGCGCAGCTAAACCCGCAGAACCGATCGCGTAACCTTTTGTGACAGCTTTGGTTGTGTTACCGACGGCATCTAACGCGTCAGTAATTTCTCGAACTTCATCCGAGAGTCCGGACATTTCGGCAATACCTCCAGCGTTGTCAGTGATTGGACCGTATGCATCAATCGCTACGATTATTCCGGACATTGAAAGCATTGAAACGGCCGCGACGGCGATACCGTAAAGTCCAGCGTAATGATAGGTGACAAGAATTCCTGCAACAATTGTTAAAAGTGGAAGTGCTGTTGATTTAAGTGAAATTGCTAAACCTTGAATGACGTTTGTACCGTGACCGGATTCTGAAGCTTTAGCTATTGATTTTACCGGCGCATATTTTGTAGAAGTATAGTATTCAGTAATAACCACAAGAAGAGCTGTAACGGCAAGTCCAACCAAACTGCAAATAAAAAGTGCGTGTGTTGAGTAAATTCCGTTTCCTGTCATTAACCAATTCGTAACCGGATAGAAAGCTGCTCCTGACAAAACTGCGGCTACTGCAAGTCCTTTGTAGAGAGCGTTCATAATGTTTCCAGAACTTCCGAGGCGAACAAACCAAGTTCCTATGATAGAAGCAAAGATTGCTACGCCACCCAAAACTAATGGGTAGACGAGAGCTCCGGTGAAACCTGCAAATAGAAGTGATCCCAAAAGCATTGCTGCTACCGTTGTTACAGCATAAGTTTCAAAAAGGTCGGCCGCCATTCCAGCGCAATCTCCAACGTTATCTCCAACGTTATCTGCAATGACCGCAGGGTTTCTTGGGTCGTCTTCGGGGATACCAGCCTCAACTTTACCTACGAGGTCGGCACCTACGTCCGCTGCCTTAGTAAAGATACCTCCTCCAAGTCTCGCGAATACTGAAATAAGAGAGGCACCAAAAGAAAGGCCAATTAGAGCCTTAACATCGTGAGTTAGTGCGTAAAATCCGGCTACTCCCAAAAGTGCCAGACCTACCACGAGTAAACCAGTGACCGAACCTCCGTTAAAGGCGACTTTAAGAGCCTCCTTCATACTGGTTTTGGCAGCCTCAGTTGTTCGAACGTTTGCTCGAACAGAGACGTTCATTCCAACATATCCAGCCAAAGCTGAAAAGAGGGCTCCTAAAAGGAAACCAAGAGCGGTTGTTAGTCCTAAACCGTACCAAAGTACGATAAACAAGATGACTGCAATAGGGGCAATAGTCTTGTATTGGCGGTTAAGGTAAGTTTTTGCTCCAAGTTCGATAGCTTGGGAGATTTCCTGCATTTTCATACCACCTTTACTCTTTTTGATAATAGAGATAGCCAATATTCCTCCATATACGATGGCGGTAAAGGCGCTTGCGAGCGAAAAGATAAGTGCTGTTCTCATGAATTTTTAATAATTTACTAATTTATGCAAATAATACGAATGGGGGAGAAGGAATGCAAGTTTGGAAGAGGGAATTTCTCTGAAAGTTTGGTTTATTCTGTAATTTTTTCTGACTCTTTGGTCGACTCCTCTGTGTCTGGGGCGACAACTTTAGCGCTCTGAATATCGATTTTCCAACCGGTAAGCTTGGCGGCAAGACGAACATTTTGACCCCCCTTTCCAATAGCCAGTGATTGTTGATCCTCGGCTACTTCAACAAAGGCCTTATGCTCCGTTTCGTCTAACCTAACACTGACGGTCTTGGCTGGAGACAGAGAGTCCTCAACGAATTTTTTCTGGTCAGCGGACCATTCAATGATGTCAATTTTCTCTCCACCAAGCTCGCTCATAACTGTCGAAACACGAACACCCCGTTGTCCCACAAGAGATCCAACCGGGTCGATATGAGAATCGTGTGACAAGACTGCCAGCTTGGTTCTTGAGCCTGCTTCTCTTGCAACAGCCTTTATTTCAACCGTTTTATTGGCAATTTCAGGAGCTTCAATTTTAAATAACTCTTCGAGAAATTTTGGATGAGAGCGAGAAAGCTTAAGGAATATACCTCTTGGAGTTTCCTCTACTCTATATAGATAGGCTCTGACACGCTCACCTTGCTTGTATCTTTCGCCAGGAATTTGTTCCTCAAATGGTAAAATGCCTGTAGTTCGCCCCATATCAACAAAAATGTTACCACGTTCCATTCTTTGGACGGTACCGTTGACGATTTCTCCCTCACGTCTACCATATTCATTCATGACTGACACCTTTTCAGCCTCTCGTATTTTCTGAATAATGACCTGTTTTGCGGTTTGAGCGGCGATTCGGCCGTAATCTCCCTTCATTTCTAGAGGAAAAATGACCTCATCGTCAAGTTGTACATCCTTTTTAATTTTTTGGGCACTGTCTATTAGTATGTGGTGCTCGGTGTTGAAAAAGATACGTTCGTCTTCGGGGTCGCGCTCAAGGACTTCGGCTTCAGGGTCTGTCGGAGGCATAATTACCCTTGTGTCATCAACTACGATTTTTACCTGAAAAAACTCGGTTGTTCCAGAGTTAATGTCAAATTTAGCCCTAACAATCTGGCCTTTTTTGCCGTACTCCTTTTTGTAAGCGGTGGCCAAAGCAGCTTCAATAGCCTCAATGATTTTCTCACGAGGGATACCGCGCTCTTCTTCTAGCTGGTCTAGAACCGAATTTATAACTTTGAGATCAAACATGCTTTTTTTATTAATTTTTTAAAAAAATGAGCTCGCCCGACGGCGAACTTCAATAGGAGAATATTAGCACATTCTTGTGCGCGATGCAAATTTCTAAAAGTATATAAGTAAGTATGTTTTGGTGGTAATTTGTAATCAATCCGACCATCTATAACGTTTGTTGGTGTAATAATTAGCAGTTCTCATTGTATAATGTATATGAGAATTTCATGAAAGTGCTAATAAAAATATTCATCCCATTTTTTGTTGTAGTAATTATAGCTACTCTTTTTTACTTTGGTTTTTATAATAAAAAAGTAGTGCCGATTGAGTTGTCTCCCGTTGCGATCACTTAGTACGCTGTGAATAACGGAAAAAAGGAAATAATTTCTGTAGTTCTTGGTGAAGTGGTAGGCAGACTTTTTGACACTTTTCAGTCACAATATTCTCATTTATAATTTCACCCAAAAACGAAAAAACCCTTATTAGTAAGGCTCTAAATTCGACAATTGCAGATAATCAATCTGGTAAAAAAATTTCACCATCACAAAATTTCGTAAAAAAGAATTATTCGATTTAAATTTTACAATCCTATTCACATTTTTTGGTTGCTTCTGTTTGACAAGTAAATTATAATTAGGAAGATTATTAATAACTATTAAATAGTTTTATTTCAATGACAAATAAAAACTCACTTTATCTTGGAATTGCGGTTGTGATCGGCATAATCGCAATTGTCTCAGTGAAGTTTGATTTCTTTATGACACAAGAAGGTGATCAAACCTCTACAGAGTCAGAAGTAAGTACTTCTGAAGATGCCGATGTTTCCCAGCCAGCTTCTGGTTCTGGAACAGAGGTTAAGTCAACTTTAAGTGATAAGCCAGCTGACGTGGCTTCGAAGAGGGCGGAAATCATTGCCAGGGTTCAAACTGGAAAGCTTTTGAGTCAAAAGGAAAAAGCTGAAATTGCCGATATTATGTTGCACAAGGCTCAATTCTACATGTTCACGGACGCTGAAACAAAGATGATTTTCAAATTGTATAACCAATAAGAGACAATCTTTACGAGGCTTGTGGAATTTCACAAAAGACGTGCCGCTCGGCACGTCTTTTTGTTTTGTGAATTATACTTTTATTTTTTATTTTAAGGACAGTCCATTAAAAAAGTTGTTAACAGGCGAAATTTTGCGCAATCTAATGTATAATTATAAAGAACAATTTAAATTGTGTCGGATAAAATAATTTTTCAAATTTTGTCTCTGTTAATTTTGGCCTTTATATAAGGACAGAAATTTTAGGCAAAAATTTAGGTTAAATTATTTTAACTATTTTACGTGCAACTATAATTTTTTGAGCTATTGAAATTATTTTTTAAATAAAGAACTTATGCACCTAAATAATGTAAAACATGGCTACCTAATATTCGGGTTACTAATAGGGTTTGTAGCAGGTGCAACGGTATTATTTTCTTTGCGAACCATATCTACTGATAGCGTAAAAACAGGAGAAGTTGTAGCAGATATTATTAACAATGTTCCAGATCTTACCCAAGATCAGCTTGATGGTAAGACTGAGCTCTCTAGTAAACAAAAAAATGAAGTTTTGTCTTACAGAAACGCAATAATTTTGCGTGCTTCATCACAGGTACCCCTTACTTCAGTAGAGCGAAAAATTGTAGGGGATATTCTTATAGAAAAATCGGTCATAAATGAATTTTCTCTTGAAGAGGTGTCACTTATTGCAAAAGCTTTCGATCAGAGGAAACCAACAGAAGAGGAATTGCTTATTTACAACACAAATCTTAGTAAGATTGCCACTTCAAGTGCTTTAAAAAAGTAAAGTACAAAAAAGTTAATGAGGGAATTGTGTAAACTATAATGAATATTAGAGCATTGATGTATCGGTTTTCTTTGATGGCGATAATTTGCCTTTGTCTTGTTGTCGACGCATCTGTAGTTTTGGCTCAGAATACTGCCACTGACCCTGTTTCAGGTTCATTGTGGGCATCGGTTTGGCCAAGTAGTGTTCCATCTGGGGGTACTATATATTTGTGGGGTGGCATGGACGCATCAAACGGTTACACAGGTTCGAATTATTGGTCATATGGAAACGGTTACTGGGTAGGTGCAGGATCAGGTGGTAGTGTGGACAGCCATTCATGGTCAGCGGGATCTCCTGGAACATCCTATTTTTGGCTGTGTACTAATTCAGGTTATTGCGCATATGCGGGTTCGGTAACAGTGACAGCGGCAGCCGTGGATTGTGGTGCTAGCTGGAGCTCATGTAGTGGTGGTTCCCAAACCTACACAATTGGCACATATCCCTCAGGAGGAGGTACTGCCTGTGAGACATATAACGGAGCGACCCAGTCATGCGGCACCAACGGAGGTTGGTCAGATTACAGTCCCACTTGTTCATCATCTTGCGGTTACGGTGGGGAGTGGCAATATCGTAGCTGTACCAGCCCCTCTCCTTCGGGTGGAGGGGCAGGTTGCTCAGGAGGCACCACTAACTGGTGTAATGCAACTGCAGGGTGTCCAGTAAATTGTAGTGCCGGTTGGTCCACTTGCAGTGGAGGCTCGACAACTTATACTATTTACACTTATCCAGCCAATGGTGGTTCAGCTTGTTCCAACACCAACGGCGCGTCACAAGGTTGCGGTACCGCCGCCTCATTGACTGGATGGAGTGCTTGTTCCGGAGGCAGTCAGTCAGCAACCTGCACCGAAGCATCGGGTGGAGGAGCACCAACTTGTGCCGGACTTGGATATTCAGCGGGTTCGAATAGCCGAAGTTGCGGTACCCCTGCCTCATTGAGTTCGTGGAGTGCTTGTTCCGGAGGCAGTCAGTCAGCAACCTGCACCGAAGCATCGGGTGGAGGAGCCCCAACTTGTGCCGGACTTGGATATTCAGCGGGTTCGAATAGCCGAGGTTGCGGTACCCCTGCCTCTTGCGGTTCGGCTAGCGGTTCAAATTATTATTCAGCACCATCTACTAATCAGTGTAGTTCAGGCTCACCTTCGGCTTCTCCAGCTTGGTCATGGACTTGCATAAGTGCAAACGGCGGAACTTCTTCTGGAAATTGTTCAGCAAATCAAAAAGTAGACGGCGCATGCGGTTTCGCTAACGGTTCAAATTATTATTCCGCACCATCTACTAATCAGTGTAATTCAGGCTCAGCTTCGGCTTCTCCAGCTTGGTCATGGACTTGTAGCGGTTCAAACGGCGGAACTCCTTCTGGAACTTGTTCAGCGAATCAAAGCATAAATGGCGTTTGTTCCTCTACACATTATGGCTGTACAACTCCTGGTTCAAGCATTAACAACGCACTTAACACTAATACTTACAATTGGAATTGTAGTGGTTCCTACAGCGGTACTACTGCGACATGTGTGGAGAATATTCCGACTCCAAGTAATTTCTCAGCTAGTTGTTCTTCATCCGGCAACACAGCTTCTTTTTCCTGGACACTTCCTTCAGGTTATACTTTGTCATATTTTAGAGTCACAGATAACACTACTGCCACTAACCCATCTGTTTGGATCCCAGATAATTTTGCCGATTCTGGTCCAGCTACATCTTTTTCGTCAATTCAAGGACACAACTATACCGCATGGGTTCATACTAGATTGCCAGGTAATCAATACAGTAGTGCAGTCTACGCCACAGCTTTTACTTGTCCGGCTCTTCCTTCTGTTACCGCTTCTGCCGCAGCAGGTGTCGCGCCTACGAGTGCCACTTTAAATGCAAATGTCACATCCTTGGGTACTCCAGCCTCCATATCCGCTCGCGGTACGTGTTGGGCCACTACTGCCACCCCTAGGGTGAACTGTTTAGTAGAGGGGGGGCTCACTACAGGAGCTTATAGTAGAGCATTGACTGGGTTGAATCCAAATTCCACATACTATTATGCTGGCTACGTCACCAACAGCGCTGGTACGGCATATTCTGGTGATATATCATTTTTAACTCCGCAAATTTCTCAAACCATCGCTGCTTTCACTACCCCTGGAAGCGCTACCTACAGGGGAACATTTGCGGTGACAACCCCAGTGGCTACTTCAGGTCTCGGTGTCAGCATGACTGCGGGTGGTGGTTGTACTATCTCAGCCGGTACTGTAACTATGACAAGCGGCACGACAGCTTGTACAATTACGGCTTCTCAAGGTGGCAATTCTAGTTATACTGCAGCTCCGAGTGTGACGAATACGATCAATGCGAGTCCAGCAAGTCTGACCGCCACCGCTTCTGCTGTACCTTCGTCAAAAGTTTATGGATCCTTCAATCCGACCTTAGGTGTTTCAATTACGGGCGGAGTAAACGGGGATACATTTTCCTCTTCGGCAAGTACAGCTGCTACAGCATCTAGTCCAGTTGGTAGTTACACAGTTTCGCCAACGACTGTAACGGGAACGAACGTTTCGAATTATACTGTCAATTATGTAAATGCGACTTTGACGGTGACGCCACTAGCTCTCACTTTCACTGGTTCACGTGTTTATGATGGAACTGCAACAGCCAATGCGGGAATTTTAACAATGACAAACGTTGTTGGTAGTGACGGCCCCTCATTAACTAGTTCCGGCAGTGTTACTTTGGCAGGATCATCCGCTCCTTCTCAGTCCATTTCATCTTTTACAGGACTAACCCTTTCAGGGGTCGCTTCTTCTAACTATACGCTTTCTGGAGCCTCAGGAACGATTACGATTACTCCTGCTTCTCAAACCATCTCTTTCACTCAACTCGGAGGTAAGACTTACGGTAACATTCCTTTCGGTGTCAGTGCTACAGGCGGGGCTTCAGGTGTTGCGGTTACCTTCAGTAGTTTAACCGCTGGAGTTTGTACAATGGTTGGAAGCACTGTTACAATCGTTGCTCAAGGAACCTGTACTGTCCGCGCTTCACAGGGAGGAACTTCTAATTACAA
>SIBU01000003.1 GCA_009695005.1 Candidatus Tayloriibacteriota bacterium | reverse complement strand
GCCACTCTCTCAAGTGGAGGAGCAGCAGCTGGATCGGCTGTTACCACTTACTCCATTACTCCAAGTGCTGCTGTCGGTACTGGTCTTGGTAACTACACTATTACTTACAACAACGGGACGCTTACGGTAAACAAAGCCACTCTTACTGTAAATATCAATTCAAAAATAAAAACTTATAACACAGTCAATCCCACTTTTGATTTGGCCACCACTCCTTATACTGGATTTCTAAATGGAGATACTTCCGCAGTAGTAAGCGGTTCACCAAGTCTTACCACGACGGCTGTTACAGGAAGTCCTGTCGGTGCGTATCTGATTAGTGGAACTGTCGGAACGTTAGCTTCAACTAATTACAGTTTCACAATTCCAAACGGCACCCTTAGTGTAATAAAAGCCAATTCGTCGCTTGTGTCGTGGGTACCTGCCAGTCTTGTATATGGACAAGCGGTACGCGATACGAATCAAGTAATTCAATCACCTCAGTTGAATGCCACAGCAAATGTTCCTGGTACGTTCGCGTATACTCCAATTGATGGATCAGTCTTGCCTGCAGGTAATCAAACCTTGTCAGCCACTTTCACTCCAACCGATACCACTAATTACAATGGTTTTTCAACCACAGTAAATTTGTTTATAGATAAAGATTGGCCCCCAATTACATGGCCCACCCCTTCCGCAATAGCTTACGGTACACCTTTGAGTGCAACACAACTAAATGCAACCGCTCCGGCTTGGGCACCTGGTACATTTGTTTATTCTCCAGTTAGTGGTACGGTTCTTTCTGTCGGTACCCAGTCACTTTCTTCTACTTATAGTGCAAACGATCCTGCTAATCACAATACAAATATTGTTACCACTGTTAATTTGACAATTAATCCCGCACCACAAACCATTACTTTCGGAGCTTTGGCCGGTAAAACTTATGGTAACGCCCCATTCGTAGTGAGTGCTTCTGCCTCATCTAATTTAACAGTCGCTTTCACCAGTTCTCCGTCAACTGTTTGTACTAACGTTGGCACAACAGTGACTATTGTTGGTGGTGGTACTTGTACTGTTACAGCGGCACAGGCGGGTAATGCAAGTTACAATCCTGCCACGAGTGTGAATCAATCGTTTACTGTTAGCAAGGTTACCCTTACAGTTACCGCTGATTCTAAAGGTAAACTTTATGATGGAGCGGTATTTTCTCCTTTCACTTCAATTATCGTAGGTTATACAAATGGAGATACATCAGCAATAATATCTGGTGGCCCAACATATTCCGGAACTGCTGTGGGTGCAATTAATTACAATGCTACCCCTT
Source organism: Candidatus Tayloriibacteriota bacterium (assembly GCA_009695005.1). GTDB lineage: Bacteria > Patescibacteriota > Minisyncoccia > Phycocordibacterales > SIBU01 > SIBU01. Next base: position 66,568 of record SIBU01000003.1, on the reverse strand, counting down.
ATGTTATTACTCCAGCAATTACTTTGACCGCGGTTGCAGCTCTTAATTACAATGTTGTATATGTAAACGGAACCCTTGCGATTTCTCAAGCAACACCTATTGTCACTTGGTCAAATCCAACAGCTATTACTTACGGCACAGCTTTGAGTGGTACGCAACTTAACGCCACTTTCAGTGTTCCAGGAAATTGTGTTTACACTCCCGCGTCTGCTGCAGTTCTTCTTGTTAGTGCTTCTCAAACACTTTCAGCTACTTGTACTCCAACCGATCTTGTTAACTACATCGCTGTTCCGAAGACTGTCACACTTGCGGTTAATAAGGCTAGTTTGACTGCTACTGCTTGGGTTTCACCTACATCAAAAGTTTATGGAGCCGCCCTGCCAAGCTTCGGTGTTACATTTTCTGGCGCAGTAAATGGGGACACTTTCTCTTCATCTCCAACCACTGTCGCTGCGGCGTCTAGCCCCGTGGGTAATTACGCAGTCTCAGCAACCACCGTGGGAGGAACAAACGTGGCAAATTATAACGTTACTTATGTGTCTGGAACACTTGCGATTACACCAGTAACGCTTACTGTAAATATCAATTCAAAAATTAAAACTTACAATGTCGCTAATCCCGCCTTTGATTTGGCTTCACCTGCATACACCGGTTTTGTAAATGGTGACACCTCTGCCGTGGTGTCGGGAGTTCCGAATTATAGTTCATCCGCTGTTACGGGAAGTGCTATCGGCACATACACGATTAGTGGAACCGTTGGAGCTCCGGGGAATCTATCAGCAACAAATTATATATTTAACATTCCAAACTCGACCCTCAGTGTTATCCCAGGAATCACTACTGTCACTTGGAATAATCCAGCGGCCATCACTTTCGGAACAACTCTTAGTGCTACTCAATTAAGTGCAACGGCAAACGTCGCTGGTAATTTCACTTATTGGCCCACGTTTGGAATGTTGCTAAATGGCGGTACTCAAACATTGAGCGTGTCTTTCACTCCGACTGATTCAAACTACGCAAGTGTTTCCAACCAGACAGTGAGTATTTTGGTAAATAAAGATTCGCCAGCTATTACATGGCCTACTCCTTCCGCTATCACTTACGGTACAGCCTTGAGTGGTACACAACTTAATGCTTCATCAGCAGTTCCCGGAACATTTGTTTACACACCAGCGAGTGGAACGGTAATGAATGCAGGAGTCAATCAAACACTCTCGGTCACTTACACTCCGTCAGACACTGTAAACCACAACAACGTCACCCAGACAGTCAATCTAACCCTAAACAAGGCCACTCCTATAATCACTTGGGCGACTCCGGCCGCTATCGCTTATGGAACAGCTTTGAGCGCTACACAATTGAACGCCACTGTAAGCTACCTTGGGTCGGGTATTGCAGGAACAATTGTTTACACACCTGCAAGTGGGGCAGTGCCGGCTCTTGCCACTCAAACACTTTCCGCTGCCTTTACTCCTTCAGCCCCTGCAAATTATAATTCCGCGTCCGGAAACGTAACTCAAAGTGTCGTGCCAGCTCAGGCTGTGATTACTCCAGTCACTGGAGCTTGCGGTTTGCCAAAGACAAGTGTCTCCTGGCCAGTTGCAGCATTATCAACGAGTTACAAACTTCACCATTCAACTTCTGGGACATCAGGAACATTCAGTCAGTTGCCAGTAGGAGCGCCAGCAAATGCCATCAGTCCTTTTGCTGACACTCAAAGTTTGGTGTCTGGTGTAACTTACTTTTATCAGTTGGAAGCGGTTAATGCTTCGGGTAGTTCATTCTCTAATATTGGATCAGCCGTTGCTTCGGACCCTTGTCCCGCTGTTAAAGTTAACGTAACCACTGATGGAAATTATTTTGGGGCAAGTGGAAAAACGCGAGTGCCTTTCGGAGGATCAACGTTGATTAAGTGGACTTCTGAAAATGCTACTACATGCACAAGCCCAGATTTTGCAACTGGCGGGGCAACAAGTAACACGACAGGTGTGAGTACTGGGCCTATTACAACAATAAAGAGTTACAATGTGAACTGTTCCCAGTAATTATATGGAATCCATACAGAAAAAAAACAAGAGAATTTTTGAACGCCTGCTTAATCGTCACGTTGCAACTTTTCTTGTCTTTATGTTTGTGATGGGAGTTTCGTTGTTTGCACCCATCCATAAAGTTGAGGCATATAATTCCGCATGTATTCCGGTCATGGATGATTATCTTTACTATGATGACGGTATCGTTAATCCTTACGGTAGAAACGGTTGGCCGATATATTACGGACCAGACGATGTGCTTCCAGTCGGAGTGGATATCGGTGATCAAATATTGGAGAATAGCCAGTATGCTTTTGATCACAGTTTAGTACCAACAATGAGTGAAACTTATGGATATCCTGGTATTGTGTTTATACCAAGTACTCTTCAGTTTTCGAAAAAAGTGATTAATTCGGTAGACCAATCCGTAATACCTGCTTATTGGGTAGCAGATTTTGCAGATTGGATGGTAGAAATGGTACCTGAAATAATTCCTATCGCAACTTATAAACTTAAATATCATCTTAAGTTTACTTGTGCGGATCATCCCGGCTTTACCGTATTTAGTGTGGGGTCAGATGAATCACACGATGAAATAGTTTTTCGTTCTCGTCTTGCTAGTAATACCTTTGGACCATACCTTGTTTCCAATTATTCATCTGCAGCAGCACAGGCAGCAAACGCTGCTCAAATTATCTCAAGTACCCATAAGAACATAACCATTGTTTTTGATAATGATGATGGTTCTCAGCCAGCTGAAGATTGGATATCTACAGGTTTATGTTTAAGTACTATCTCACTTACATGCGATCCTTCTGCCTATCTACCAGGCCTGGCATGTATACCTAGCGGACCTCCTACAAATTGTGGAGAAGCGTTCCCTTTTTCAAGTAATGGAATGTGTGTTGAACGTGACAAGGCGTACAATTATAGAGGAGATGTCTTCTGGGGCTATCACGCTTTAAATGATTCAGCAAACGTCGTTTTTGATGAAACTAATTCTAGTATCCAACAGCATTTTTCACCTTTTGGAAGATTTGGATCTCGTTGCGATAGTAGTGGGACTAGTGTTGCTGGAGGGGCAACCACTCCCGGTGTTGATTCACCTATTCCAATCGTTACCCCTCCACGAGTAGACATACAGTATGTTAATTTGGGTGGAGGAGGTACACCTACACCACCACCTCCGCCACCTCCGCCACCAGTGGGAGGTGGAAATACACCAACTCCACCACCACCTACTATAGGAGGCACTAATTTAGTGCCACTTTCTGCTTCCTGTGAGTCTTATGTTTCAGGTGTGGTATCTTCGACCGCTCTGGCTGGTCAAATGGTTCTTTGGAAGCCTGTGGTTCAAGGTGGAGATGCTAATTTTACATACACATGGAACGGTACAGATTTTCCAGGGGGTTTTAGTGTGGGTGATTGGTATGCAATGACTTATGACACAGTAGGTCAAAAAAATATGCAGCTGCTAGTTGGGTCTGCAGGAGTTTACACTACAGTTTTTTGTAATACGGTAACGATTTCAATGCCTACACCCACGGTTACGCCGGTGGCGATAGCTTGCGAGACTGACGCCAATACTACGGTAGGGAAGATTAATGTTTCTTGGAATAGCGTACCGGGAGCTGCGAGTTATAAGTTGTATAGGGGAAATTCTGTGGATTTCACGCCTTCCGATACTAATCAAGTAGATGCTGATCCAAACACAGCTGGAGTGCAGTCGTTTAGTTTTGCGCCATCTTCTAGTGCCCCGTTTGCCGACTCAGGACTCGTTCCAGAAACTGTTTCCTATCGATACAAACTGACGTCGTTTAGTGGAATAAACGGAGGGGGTAACTCTTCACCTGCAAGTTCACTTTCAGCAATTTACAAAGCCTCAAGGTATTGTTCTCCTGGAAATCCGGTTGCTCCAACCGCAACACCCGGTGCATGTGTGATGCCTAATGCCACTACAGGACAAGTCACAATTTCATGGGGCGCACCGGCTAGTGACTTGAGTAATCATACTGATGGAAACGGGCCAGTCGATTATTATTTCATTTATGAAAATGGGTCTCTTGTTACTCAATCAGGTGTCAATATTTCGCCTTACATAAGGGCCAATCGAAGTGGTGGAGTTGCATATACATACCAAATAGAAGCTGTAGGTAAAGGGGATATAAATTCCAGTAAAGTGCCTACCCCGATTCCTCTTTCTGCAACCGTCCCCGTTTGTAAACCCGACCTCACTCCTCTTGGTGCTACAGGTGCTACTCCGGGACCGAATGCTCCAGTAGTTACAGCTAAAATCACAAATCCTGACGGCACAGTTAGAGCCGGTACCAATGTTACTTTAGATGTTAATCCAGCAAACATTGGTGCAGGTTTTGGTTCTCCAGATTTCATCGTTAGACTTCAGCGAAAGGTAGCGAACGCAGGAGATGGAACGTATGTTGATTTTGAAACTGTGAATGTTGCAGGGGGCCTACTTGCAGGTTCTGTTGTTAATGGCGTATTTACACCTGTCGGAGCAACTGTAAATAAATCAATTATTCATTTAGCAATTCCCGCAGGTTCGTATGATTTCAGATATTGCATTGACCCAATACAAAATCTTTTCCCTCCGATTCCAGGCATTGTTGGAAATGTTGATGAGGTTCAGGTTTCTAATAGTGCAGACAATACCGCTAATGTTGGAGAGTACAACAACTGTTCCGGCTCTGTGCCTTTGGTTTCTACAGTTGCCCCTCCTATTACGATCACCTTCAAGGTTCGCAATTCAAACACTGCACCAAACGGAGCATATATCAACGGTCCTTTGTTGGTAAATTACGGTGATTCTGTGGATATAAATTGGACTTCAACTTTCGCAACCGGTTGTACAGCTTCGACTGTTACCACACCGTTAGATCCAACACATGATTGGACTGGCGTAAAATCTACATCTGGTACTGATTTAAACATCGGACCCCTTTCATCGGGACAATATATTTATACAATTAATTGCACAGGATTGGGTACCCCGGATACCCGTTCATTGACTGTTAATGTTGCGATGCCGACACTTTCTTGTAGTGGAACTCTTTCAGGTACAATTGGTAATTGGTCCGCGACCCCATCTCCTATATCGCTTCCATCTGGACTTTCTTACTCCTATATTTGGACGGGAACAGATATTCCTGAAAATCCTGTTCAAACTGGAGTATCTTCTGCAACGAATGACGCAAATTCATACAGTATTAACTACACTTTGTCAGGTTCCAAAACCACTATGGTTAGGATGACGCCGACGGGACGAGCGGAAATTCCAGCGAACTGTACAACTACTATTCCTGATACTGTTTGTCCAGGAGTTAATAATCTTTGTCCTAAACCCGATCTTACTCCGTTAGATCCTCCTAACAAACCAATCTTAAACGGTGGAACTGCAAATGTTACCGCTATAGCCGGTTCTGGTTATACACTAGCAGCTCAACCAAAAAACATCGGAGTTGGCACCAACCTCCCTTTCGAAGTTACATTCGAGTACAAAGTTCAAGGTTCCGCTTCTGATTTTTCTAATTTACCATCCACTGCTACCGTAAACGGTTTGTCAGCAGGAGCCACTGTGACAACTAGCGATATTATTTTCGGCACAGACGCCTTGATTCCCCAGATTATAGATTTACGCTACTGCGTTGATAAGCTACCAGATGATGGTATAGGTGCTGTACCTGAGTCGAATGAATTCAATAACTGCTCTGGTTCGATTACTCTAACTCTTGTAAAAGGCACACTTTCGTGTACTCCTCGTACATCAGGTATTGATTTATCTTGGACCCAAACTAATGGCACAAACGTTTCTTTGTTCAGGGGTAGTACTTTAGTTCAGTCGGTAACTGGCGCGTCTGGTACGGTAAATGATCTTGGTATCACACCAGGAATTCCTTACACTTACTATTTAAGAAATGGCGCAACGACTGCTTCTTTACAACTCGCGACAGCAACCTGTACGCCAGAATATCCAGACGGGGATGCTTCATTAGAAGTTCGAAAGGCCGGTTTAGATCCTTTTGTTTCTACTTCGGTTGATATAAGTTATGGTGACAAGGTTGATTTGAAATGGACATCCATAAATGATGCTACTTGTTCAGCTTCTACAGTTACTACACCGTCAGATCCAGCGCATGATTGGACAGGTTCGAAGTCAGAACTTGGCGGTACAGATTTGAACATTGGCCCACTTTCTTCAACTCAATATGTTTATCAGCTTACCTGTTTGGATAAAAATGGTCATTTTCATTCAAGTAATCCGGTTCAAGTTAACGTTGCATCACCAATCATTGCTTGCGCCGTTAACGACCCTCTCGGTGTTGTTGGTACTTCTGCCGGCCACACCTTCACTTGGACATCTCTCATTTCTCCAGCACAGAACACACTCACAGGAGGTCTCACATACAGCTATCTCTGGAGTGGTACGAATATTCCAACCACTGAACCCAACACTGTCGGAGTGAATAACACAGTAAATCCTTACAGTATCAATTACCTTACCTCCGGCTCAAAGAACGCCACATTCACATTGACAGCTACTGGCAATCGAGTTGTTCCACTTGCTTGCGGAACGGTGACTGCAAAGCCTGATTTGACGCCAAAAGTTTTGTTAGATGGTTCGAGTCATCCTGAAGTTAAGTCTGGTTCATTTACATTAAATAGTGGTGGTAATTATCGTAAAGGCACTAACATTACGTTCATCGTTGATCCAAAAAACATTGGCGCAGGTTTTTCATCACCGACCTTTGCGGTAAAACTACAGCGAAAAATTCAAGGAGGGGCCTATGATGGAACATTTGTAGGCACTGTTGATGTTTTAGGTGGCCTTCTTGCTGGCGAGTCAGTTTCTAAGGAAATCACTACCACTTTACCTGCTACACCTGACGCCCCGACTGTTTATGATTTTCGTTATTGTATTGACTCGACAGAAGTTGTTGATGAAATAAATGAACTTAACAACTGTTCCGACGATAAAACTCTCACTGCTACTAAAGCGACGTGTGTAGATCTCGGTAACTGTGTCCCTATCATTGATTCGTTCAAGGTGCGTAACTCAAATTCGGCACCAAGCGGTGCGTACAGTGATGGTCCGATTACAGTTAATTATGGAGACTCTGTTGATTTGCAGTGGACGTCGAGTAACACTTCTGTAAATGGATGTAGTGCTTCCACTGTGGCAACGCCTCTAAATACTGGGACCTGGACTCCTGACAGTGGTAAGCCTGCATCCGGCACAGATCTCAATGTTGGTCGGCTATCCTCATCTCAGTACACTTATACCATTACTTGTACAGGCCCTGGCGGTTCAACGCCCCGTTCATTGGTAGTGAACGTCAATGCTCCTGACCTTGCTTGCTCGGTCGATGGTGGGGTAGTTGGCAATCCAGATGCCGGCCACACCTTCACTTGGACATCTCTCATTTCTCCAGCACAGAACACTCTCACAGGAGGTCTCACATACAGCTATCTCTGGAGTGGCACGAATATTTCCGTAACCCCAGGTACAGCCGGAGTAAGTAATACTACAAATTCCACTAACCCGTACAGCATCAACTACACCACCTCCGGCTCAAAGAACGCCACATTCACATTGACAGCTACTGGCAATCGAGTTGTTCCACTTGCTTGCGGAACGGTTACCGCTAAAGCGGATCTTGCGCCTCTCGGTGCCGCTGGTACTAACTTAACCGGATTACCTAATGCTCCTGTGGTTACGAATAGCACTACCAATCCCGATGGTACGGTGATTGTCGGTACAAACGTTACTTTCCGAGGGGATCCAAAAAATATCGGTGCAGGTTTTAGTTCGCCAAACTTTGTAGTTAAGTTGCAACGAAAAGTTAAAGATGCCAGCGATGCAACTTATACAAATTTTGAAACCGTTTCGGTTCCGGTTTCTGTTGGTAATAGCTTTGACGCTGGAGATACAAAGAACGCAAACATGGTTCATGCATGGCCGGTCAGTTCAGTCGGTTCATTTGAGTTCCGTTATTGTATTGACTCGACAGATGTTGTTGATGAAATAAATGAGAGCAATAATTGCTCAGGGTCAATACCATTAACGGGCGGTACTATACCTCTCCCAACTGTCGATCTTTATGTTACTTATAATACTGTTGACTATCTTAAGAATGTTGCTGGTGGAACGATGGCTGTTGCTTATGCCTCAACACCAGTGCTTAAGTGGACATCCCTTAACGCCACGGATTGTACTAGCTCAGACTTTTCAACCGGCACTGTGGCAAACAACACTACAAACGGTGTCGATATCGGACCATTGTCTAATGCCACAAAAACTTATTTGATCACTTGTACAGGTTTGGGAGGATCAGGGACTGATACTGCAACCGTGACGGTAGCCCCACCAACGTTATCTTGCTCCGGAACATTAAATGCTCTTGTTGGAACATGGACAGCAACTCCGGTACCTGTAGGCATTCCTGTCGGTCTCAACTATTCCTATGTTTGGAGTGGAAGTGAAATAACTCCAGGTTCAACAGGCATACCCTCACCATCTCAAGGTATAAACAGTCTTAACGTTACTTATACAACTTCAGGATCAAAATCAGCCTCTGTTTCTATGTTGCCGACAGGAGTTGGCCAGCCATTTGTAAATGCAGATTGTACCCCAGTGCTTATAACCAAACCGGATCTGATACCGAAAGTCTTGTTAGATGGTTCGAGTCACCCTGAAGTTAAGTCTGGTTCATTTACATTAAACGAGGATAGTTTTTACCGTAAAGGCACCAACATTACGTTCATCGTTGATCCAAAAAACATTGGCGCAGGTTTTTCATTACCAACCTTTGCGGTAAAACTACAGCGAAAAATTCAAGGAGGGGACTACGATGGAACATTTGTAGGCACTGTTGATGTTTTAGGTGGCCTTCTTGCTGGTGAGTCAGTTTCTAAGGAAATCACTACCACTTTACCTGCTACACCTGACGCCCCGACTGTTTATGATTTTCGTTATTGTATTGACTCGACAGAAGTTGTTGATGAAATAAATGAACTTAACAACTGTTCCGGCGATCAAACTCTTACCACCACTAAAGCTTCTTGTACAGATCTTGGCAATTGTCCCGTTACCACAACCCTTAACGTTAGAAAGTCTGGAGTCAATCCTTACACTCATGGTCCGCTGACCGTAAATTCTGGCGATTCAGTAGACCTTAATTGGACTTCTACAAATGCCTCGCAAAATGGTTGCACAGCTTCAAGTGTGCCGTTATCGGGTACTGGGTCATGGAGCGGTGCGGGGAAATCATCGTCGGGTACGGAGATTGTCGGTTCGTTGTCCGTCGTTCAATATGTTTACACAATAACTTGTACTGGTCCCGGCCCTACAGGAAGTGACTCGGTTACGGTCAACGTTGTTCAACCTCTTGTGGTTTCATGCAGTCCGTCACCTACGGCAAATCTTAAGGAAGGATCATCAGTTACTTGGACAGCGACGGTAACAGGGGGAGTTTCTCCTTACACTTACCTCTGGAGTGGGGATGCACCACTTGCGAGCAGTGTCCCCACTACTAATAATTTCTCAACAGTATCATATTCTACTGGCGGTTTTAAAACCGGTAAGGTTACGGTCACTGACAGTAATAGCACCCCAACTACGGTAGGCCCGATTGAATGCGGTAATGTAACCGTTATAGACACTCATTGTGATGATTCAAACAGTGAGCTAATAATTTCTCCGCAAGTTTTGGAAATGTCATTTATAAGCAACAGTGCGACATCCAAGTCAGCCCGTGTAAGTATTTCCCCAGCGGGAGGTTGTTCTCAAAGTTGGACACTTGACCCTACCACTGCAATTATTACAGATTCATTAGGGAAATCTGTGCCAGTAAAAATTAATTTCTACTCGGTAGGTACTAAAAATCTAAATAAAATAATCTCTTCAGGTCAGTACTCAGTGGGTCTTGATATGAACGTTACCTCATCTAAAATTATTGCTCCAAGTGTTAATCCGACCGATTATACTTTGACCATCACGGCAACAGGGTCAATGATTGATGAGGTAACACAGAATATTCCTGTGTTGATCAAAACATTCAGATTAAACGTGAGTGCCGTCAAACCAGGATTCCAAGAGTTCTAAAGGAAAATTATAGATTTAAGTTGAAAGATTAAAGTTGAAAATCCCCCGCGAGGCTAAAAGTCTCGCGGGGGATTTAAGTATCAATAATAAAAAAAACAGCCTTGTCGCGAGGACAAGGTCTGTATGAGAGAGATAGAGGAGCTATTGAAGTTTCCGTGCCCGATAGAATCGGGCAGGAGAGTAGGGACTTATTTCGTCCGTGAACTCGCTTGTCCCGTTGGACAGAATGAGGTCACTCAGAGGTTCCCAACTGTTTGAGTCAAGCTCGTCGGCATATTCCAGCGATACAACTTGACCGACGGGGCCTGTGACGCGGATAAGAAAACCCTTGTCAGTGGAGGAGGCCTTCTTGGAGAGACTCGCCAGCCTTAAAGCTGGAAGGTTCACCACGGAGACCTGCAATCGAATCGGTACTTCTGGCGCCGATTCGTTTGAAGCAATCTTTCGACCCGTCTCAAATGAGTAGGTCGCCCAGATTGCCTTGTTGGGGCCGAAGAGAAGTCGGTAGAAGCCCTGTGGTATTTCGTAACCAACATGGCTTTTGTAGTACTCTGGATAGGCGAAACCTAATGGAATCTGAAGCATGTCAGGTCCATCATAAGCTACTCCACCAGGGTACTGACTGCAAGTTACGTCTGAGATGCCGTTTGAAGACACTTCTTTGTAAACTTCGTTTCCAAGATTGTCCGTAAGCACAACCTGCACTTCGCTAAGACCACCCGCGAACGCTGCGATGTAGCTTTGGTAGCCTACAACGATTTTGCTCGCGGTAGCTTTTGGATAGATCCATTGTTCTCCTGCTTTGATGAGTTTGCAGAAATTTCTTCTGCCTTTGGATCCACCGATAGGGCGTTCTGTTCGATACCCGTTGACATCAAAGAATTGATTGATACCAACATTCACGGTGTGATCGTAAATTTCAGATCCTGGTCTTGCTACATACTTGCCAATTTGGTTTTCAGCAGCATTGTAAACGGCCTGCTCAATTGTGCCCATTTTGGGATCGTACAGAAAACTGACATGAAGTGGGTCGTCCAATTGGTTTGGGTCGTCGTATCCGACATCAATTGAGATCCAGGTATCCTGTGATGGAAACCCCGTCCCTGTTGGCAGTCGGTCCGGAACCTTGATTTGCTGTGATGCCTCCACAACAAATCCCAAAACTGACACTAACACTGTTAAGAAGCGAATCATGGTTTTCATGAACGTCCTTTCATTTACTTTGTTGTGAAGCCATTGTCGCAACCTTCCAAGGTTGAACGCAAACTTCGTAAAGTGTTGAAGACGAGAAAACGGTCACCTACTCTGGTAACTTCAATTTCAAATATCTTCTGCTAGTAGTATAGCAAAAACCTCACAGAAGTCAATACCACAACGCTATTACTACTTTATGTCAAATTTTCTGATTCTGGGCTACTTTTATGGGTTTTTTAATGATGAGTCAAGGGTTGATATTTAATTATCAACTTGTTGTCCACAATAGGAAAGATTTGAGATTAAAGATTTAAGTTGGACCCCCTCCGCACGGTCTCTGTCTGTGCGGGAGGGAGGAGGGTAGGGAGGTTGGTGTGATTTGGGATTAACATCAAGGCTTGACCTTAGTGTTTCAAAACGGGTCATCTGTATTTAATTTGTTGCGCTATTAAAACTGATAACTTAGTGTTTTATTGATGTGATATTTCCTGTATAATATTGAATGAAATAATGTTTCGCCCCAGTGTTTATGGTACCTTTTTTAAAAAAGTTTGACTTTTTAAGATTTTCGCTCACCACATTTCTTTTTATTGTATTTGGTTTGGCTGGTTCTTCAATTTTTCAAAACTTTTCTGTCCCTCAGACTCAAGTTGCCACGGTTATCAATTCGCTGTCAGGCGATATTGATGGCGACGGTGTTGTCGATGGGTATGACAGTTACCGTTCCGATTTGACTGCCAAAGGAATTATTCCGGCAGACCCCAGGTTACCTATTCGTTCGTTTGTTTTAAATGCGAAGGGGCATACACTTGATGCTGATGTTGAAAATTTGAAAAAAGACAAGAAACCGGAACTGTTCGAGTCCTCTCGTGGTGAGACTTGGAAAATAAAATATGAGAAAAAAAGCCGAAGTAGGGCCATTTGTGTTCCGCCAGTTTTAAACCTTTCTTTTGATAAGGGTAGTCGACTTTTCCCTGGCAGGTCAACTTATAGAAATAATACCGAGCTTTTTTATCAGAAAATTCGTATTGTGCCGGATTGCGATGTACTGAAGAATGAGAGAAAGCTTGTGCCTCCTGAAGCGCCGAGCGTATTGCTTCGAGAATTCGTCGTATATGACACATTCAGACCGTGGATCCCGACACCCGAGGTGCTTGGTTTTGCTAGTATTAAATTTGAGTCCGCGGATACAACGTTTGACCATACGAAGTCATATAATTATTTGCTATTGCAGAGAACAACTGAGCAAGATGACCAAATTCCCTTTACAGAACAATTTAATCTAAAGTTGCCTGTTGTTGAAGCTCTTGCATCGGAGCAGTATTATTCCGTTTTGAAGGATGGGGATAGACTTTCGTATTTGAAGTATACCCAGAATGGAGTAACAAATAATATTTCTTTTGAAAAAGAAAACGCAATTCGTTACAGAATTCTTGCAGACTTCGTGAATCTTTATGACCACTTTATGTTTTGGAACGAGGATTATGCTAAGACGGCTTCGGGCGAATGGACTACTATCTCTTACGACCATGATTTTTCCTTCACTTGCAATGCTCCGGGACTCCCGGATGTGAGGAATGACATAGGCAAGCTTTTGCCTGAAAAGCGTAAAGAATATTTGCAGGCATATCGTAGAATTGGTCACGAAATGTTCGGAAATAAACAGCAACTTTATAAGATACTTCTTTCTGTCGACAGATTTCCTTTTAATGTATCAAATGATGAGCGTACTCGCCTAAAGTCGTTTCTTCGAAGATCATTTTACCTGTACTCCCTGCATTTTAATTCCCTAGAACTTGCCAACGAGGCGGGCGTAGATTACGTTGCGCCTAATAACGAGAAGGAATTGCTGGAAGGGGCCAACATTGCTAACTCTCTGGGAAGTTTGAGTGATAATTGCGCACGAACTCAGACGAGAAGTCTCTCTCTAGAAATTGATCGATTAAGTACACGTCTAGGAAAAACTTTACCTCCTGAGCATAAAACTCAGTCCAGCATCACGATTGTTCGAGCGGAATCCCAACCAGAGGCGCCACCGGAAATAATCGGGTTTGAACGTGTGAAAGAGGTCAAACAAGCATTTATAGTTGCTCCAAAGGCAGGTGACGTTTTTAAAGTGGGAACACTTATGACTGTAAGGTGGACAAGTAATTTGTTACCGACAGATGCACCGATACGTTTGTCTCTTCGACAGGGTAAGAATCTTACAACCTTGTCTACAAGTAAGATTGTACAAGGTGTTACTACGCCAAATGATGGGAGCGAGTCGTTGGGTGTACCACGTGGTTTAGTTCCCGGTAATTATTTTCTAGAGCTTTCTTGTGTTGGTCCAAGCACTTCCAATTCTAAATGTTCAACAATATCCAGCAGTGAGTTCCGGGTCGTTATTCCTGAAGTTCCAGTGCTTACTTCACCAGACATTTCGAGATAGCATTTAAGATTAGATATGTCACCTTTTTGATGATATTGTATGATTCGAAAAATTAAAATTATTATTTCCGTCTGGCTCATGATTTTCTGTATTAATGCAGTATCTGCTTTTGCTGATGTTAGAGTTGTGGTTGGAGTACAACCCAATTCTGCGACGGAATTGTTTATGAAATACGAAGGAGGGGAGGCGGGAGTGATATATGTATTGAAGCGAATGACTGGCCAGGACAATAATTGGATTGAGGTGGCGAAAGGATTTGTAGAGTCGCTTCCACTCACTGACCGAGGACTAACTGCTGGAGTAGAGTATCAGTATGCAATCTTTGATGGCTCCGGAGCGAGGCAACTTCAGATTACACCTTTCAGTTCTATTCCTTTCAAGGAGGATAATATAGCTCAGGTCGGTAGCAGCAATGTAATTAATCCTGTAAACAATGTTGTCTCCGTTACGGCAATTACCTCGACTTCTTGTGGAGGAAAAATTGCGCTTTCGTGGACTAAAGTAAATCCTAATCCGGCAGGAGTTTTAAAATTGGACTTTATTCCGGAGTATACGATTTATCGATTTACGGAAGACCCCGCGACACTTCCAAACAACGCTGTACCGGATGCTACTATCCACATTACTGACATGAACCAGACTTCTTATGCGGACACTGTGACGAATGCGAGCAAAGTATATTGGTATGACATCGAAGCTCTTGTACAGTTTAAGGCTCCAACATCAGGTGGCGGAGCAGTTACTCCCGGAGGGAGGTCGTTCACTTTTGCTCCTGGTTCGGGTATTACAATTGTTTTTGACGTTGCATCTGCAGTTTCCTCGGTCGCTTGTCCTAAGGTACCTCCTCCCACGACAAATATCCCACTTTCCTGCGGGCCTGAAGAAGACATCCTTGCTACCTATATCAAGCCTGGGAACGAAACATGGACAGTACCATCTAAGGTTTCAAAAATAAGAGTAAAAGTTTGGGGCTCGGGTGGCTCGGGTGGAAGCGGTAGTACTCCAGGAGGTGCCAAAAATCGTATTTCCACTGCTGGAGCGGGTGGTGGTGGTGGTGGATACGCAGAAAGTGAACTTCTCGTACAGACCGGAGAATTATATAAAATTTTAGTAGGAAAGGGCGGAGTAACAGATTTTTGGGTTAACGCGGAGGACGATTTAGACTTCGATTGGAATCCAGGAAATCCCTTGGATTTCAATAAATTTTTCCTAGAAGGCTCCTTTTTGGGTTTCGTGGAAATTACGGTGGCGGGGAACAGTGAGTTCTCTAAAGGTGGTATTACGCTTGTTGGTGCGGGCGGTGGTGGAGGAGGAGGTAGTGATATTAACGTAGGTAGTCCCATAAATCCTAAAGGAGCAGAAGGGAGAGGTAAAGGCGGTGTAAGGGGCGGTCAAGGTGGCGGTACCCCTGGGGTCGGGGCATACAGCGTTCCATCAACTGGAGGTGGTGGAGGTGGTGGTTATGCCGGGCAGATACAACTTGCCGGCAAATCCGCGCAAGGGGCGAGTATTCAAGATTCTTCAAGTGGAGCGGCGGCTGCAAACGGAGGAGCAGGAGGTCTTGCGGGGAGATGTGGACGTGACGGACACGGGACGAATTGTAGTGCAACCAACATTCCTGGTGTTCGCGGGCCATCTGCACAAAATGGTCTTGCTTCTGGCGGCGGAGGCGGAGGATCATCAACAGGTATGGAACTTATTGATAATCAGGACTATGGTGGTAAGGGTGCTAATGGCGCGGTACTTATCTGTGGTATCAAAACCGCCGAACTCCCAAAGTCCGATTTGATTATTTCAGCAGGCCCGACACGAACAGGCGTATTGGTAACGGGGCAAACCCTTTCTTTTTCTGCTACGGTTAAAAATCAAGCCTCTGCCACCCCGACCAGCTTTTATAATCGCTTTCAAATTTTAAATTCGACTGGTACATCTGTTGTGGTCGCAATCGGTAGCCCCACTGTTGCCGGTCTTATTTCTGGTGGTACACAGTCGGTTTCCGCCACTTGGACTGCTGTCGTAGGTACTTATAGAATTCAGGTTTGCGCTGATACTGCCGGCGCGATTATTTCGGGTGACCTTACGACCGGCACAATAGGCACTCCTAATCATCACAACCTTGTTGCGGAATCGGATGAAAAAAATAACTGTTCACCGGCAGGCGAGAATGCTCCGCCGTTTACAGTTTTAGATTCGAAGCCCGATCTCACACCAAAGGGCACACCGGATATCACCGGACCCGCAGGTTCAACTTGGATCGATATTTCTGTTACACCAAACGTTACCTACTATATTCCCGGCACCACTCTTACTCTCATAGCACAACCGAAAAATATTGGATCGGGTGATGTAGGGAGTAATGCATTTAAAATAAAATTTCAGGCAAAATTGAGTACTCAGTCTCCTGAGTTGTTCCAAGATTTGCCGAATGTTGCCGATGTGTCTGCTTCTTTCGCCAAGCTTTTAGTTAAAGGGGCCGTTCTTCCTTTAGATAAAAGACCGTCAGTTACTCACGCTACCAGTGCTTCTGTCACTGGCGAGCAGGCTTGGGACTTCCGTTATTGCGTTGATATGCCACCGAATGATTACAAGGGTCTGATTGATGAGAAGCAAAGCGCATATACAAATGTAGATGACAATAAAGACAAGACCTCCGGTGTCGGGGAATACAACAATTGCTCTGAAGTGACTACGATTAGGATTAAACAAAAACTTGGCGTACCGATTTGTGACTGCTCCGCCATAAACAGTTCGCTTGTGGTGCCACAAGGCGCGATTGTTATTGCGGCCAATACGTCCTCGGGCGGAGTAAAAGAAATAACAGCTGATAGTGCTTCAAAAATTAAGCTTGTTTATAGTTCAACTGGCGCGACCTCGGTTACTTTGCACAAGGAAACTTTGGATGGAAAAAAACTGAGCGGTAATTTGATAAATGGAGGTGTGGGCTCTGGTGAAATTTCTTTGACTAGTCTTACCGTCGGTGAATATTACTATGTGTTTACCGCCATAAACGCCGGGGGGGAGTGTATTTCAAAAGTACATTTCAATATTCCGCCACCCGCACCACCACTTCTCGTCACTCTTCAGGTTCGTAAGGCGAATGTGAATCCTTACACACGTGGTCCGTTAACCGTAAATGACGGAGATCGAATTGATCTTGTTTGGAATAATAATCGTTCTTTGGGTTGCAGTGCGAATTGGTCAAACAAGGTCACTGGAGCTGGTTCAGATTTGAACGTCGGTCCTTTGAGAAATTCGGCCACTCCATACACTTATACGGTCACTTGTGGAGGAATCTTGAGTACTGTCGTGGTTAATGTTAATGAACCTCTGCAAAAACCGGAATGTGATCTTTTAGTTCGGCCTGTTGGTGGAGTTTTTGGGAACAGTGTCGTTGTCTCCGACGGATCGAGTATCGAACTTAAGTGGACGGTAATAAATGGAAAAGCGATTTCTTTGTATAAGATAACGGCCGGTAAATCCGATGGAATTAATCTCCTTACTTCCTCCGGAAGCAGTATTGTACCTGTTCAAGTGGCTGGAACATATAAATATAAATTGACAACGTCAAATAATGCAAGTCAAACCTGCGGTAGTTCGGTTGATGTAACAGTTAATCACAAACCACTACCGGATTTTGTGCCTACGGATGCACCTGTCGTAACAGATATCTCAAACCCAGGACGATTTATTTTCGGCGATACTATAAAACTTTCTGCTAAACCAAAGAATCAAGGAGAGGGAACAGATTCGCCTTTCAATGTTAAGTTTCAGTACAAGAGTTCTGGACAAAGTGATGATTATTATACGGATTTTCCGGATTACGACACTGTGTCCAGAGGTTTAGCCAAAAATGAGGTCCTGAATCCTCCGGCGGAAATTACAAGACTGACTTCTAGTAGTCAAAATCTAT
Organism: Candidatus Tayloriibacteriota bacterium; assembly: GCA_009695005.1. Lineage (GTDB taxonomy): Bacteria > Patescibacteriota > Minisyncoccia > Phycocordibacterales > SIBU01 > SIBU01. The sequence continues at coordinate 48,884 of SIBU01000003.1, read as the reverse complement.
CTTACGAATTTAGATATTGTATAGATTTTCCGCCAAATACTCCTAATGTTTATGGTCTGTATCACGGAGCTGTTGAAGAGTCGGATGAGAATAATAATTGTTCCACAAGCACTCATGTTTCTTTTGAAAATTTAGGAAAACCTTTGTCGCTCTCAGTTGCCTGCCAGGCTGTGCCTAGCGCACTTGATTTGGCCGTTGGTCAAACTGCTCGTTGGGAAGCTACAATCGTCAATGGAACTTCACCATTTTTTTACACTTGGACGGGAGATGGTGTACCTAAAGGTCAGAGCAATGAATCTAACCCAACTGTAAATTATGATCCTGATAATACTGTTAGAAATTTTAAGCGAGCTTCTCTGTCGGTAACGGATTCTACTACTCGAACTCTGCAGATGCCAAATAACGTCACTGCAGATTGTGGAGCTCCCAAGACGACTTCCGCAAATTCGTATGCTTCAAACGGGTTGCTGTCAGTTGCTTGTGGTGTTTCTGCTACCACCACAAATCCGGTGACGAAAATTCAATCAGTGAAATGGACCGCTGATACAAATAATTCCGGTACTCCTGATTTCGTTTACACGTGGAAGGTGGAGGGAATGCCTGAAAAAATAACTACTAAGCCATTTATTGTTGTTGATTATGTACTAAATTCTTTGCCAAAAGATTTTAAAAAGGGTTCAGTGACTGTCACGGATTCCGCAACTACTGTCGAAGATGCTCCTCTGAGTGGGTCAGCAGAATGTGGGGGACTTAGTGTGAAAAATTCTGATGATGACTTCCGTCTTGTGGCGGGTTCCCCGGCCACAATGAATTTTATTGGTCAGAGCACGGCCTCGAGTCCGATTTTGGTTACTGTTGCACCGAAAACAAGATGGTTTGATAGAAATGTAGAGGTTAGTGATCCTAAATCGTCTACCGGAGCCTCGACGACCATCGGTGGTGTGCCTGTGACTTTGGCTTTTTATAGGCATGGAACGAAAGAGCCTTTACGAACAATTTCCGTCAGAGATTATTCTCTAGGTCTCGATATGGTGATTAAGTCCTCAAGATTTATTCAACCAGGGCATTACTCGATTGTAATTTACGGAAACGGAAGCGTTCCTTCCAGAGAACCTCACACAGCGACAATCGGTGTGGATGTAAATGATATGCGTCCAAAGTTTAGTGAATTTTAATTGAGTATGAAAATATTTCTTATGAAAAAAAATCTGACACGTGGACTACCGTTGATGATATTTTTTGTCGGTTTGTTGTTTGTTTCAAGTAACAATTCCTTGTCGGCCGAGGTGGTGACAAAAAATTCTTGTCCGTATGTTTGGAGTAGGAATTTGAAAGTGGGTATGGTGGGGGAGGATGTTTTCAAGCTTCAGCAATTTTTGAATTTAGATTCTGAAACTGCGGTCGCTCTTTCTGGAGCTGGATCAGTTGGTAATGAGGTGAAAAGTTACGGATCCCGAACTGTTTTGGCAGTTAAGAAATTTCAGGAAAAATATAAGAATGATGTTTTAATCCCAGCAGGAATTACCACAGCCAGCGGTTTTGTTGGAAGTTTAACTCGAGCAAAATTGAATTCTTTGTGCGGTATTAGTACAGTCGGACTTTCTTTACCCGTAAACATTAAACAGCCTTCTTCTGTTGAGAATTTTCAAAATGTTTCGATATTAAATACACTAACAGTGACTGTGCCAGATCAGCCGGCCAAAACTCTTGCTCCGCAAAATGCTGGTTGGGTACCATTTACCTCCGTGACACTTACAGCGGGAGATGTAGATGTGGTAGTGAAAAGCGTGGCGATTGAACGAACTGGTTTTGGGGCCGATGGCGCTTTCTATTCAATTGTTCTTGCTGACCAAGATGAAAATCAGTTGGGCCTTTCTAGGAGTTTGAGGTCAGATCATAAGGTTGAACTAGGAGATTCTTTTGTGATTCCCGCCAAAACTTCAAAAACCATCACTGTAATGGCCAATATGAATAGTGATTTAAGCAACTTCAATGGTCAAATGCCGACTTTCCAAATTAATTCAATAAACACTGATGCTAAAATTTTAGGAACCTTTCCGATTCGAGGAACATATCAAACAGTGAACAGTTCATTGGTCATTGGCACGGCGTATGCAACCCTGTCACAGTATGATCCTGGGATTTCTACAAATAAATATATAAATGATAAAGGCGTAAGATTTTCTGGTGTACGTTTTTCTGCCGATTCAAAAGAGGATTTGGAGTTTTCAGCTATTGTTTGGAATCAGGTTGGTAGTGCGAGTAATAATGATTTTACAAATATAAGTACGGTGGTTAATGGAGTTTCCTATCCAGTGACTGTAGAAGGTAAAAAATTCACATCAGTTTTCGACCCGCCTATTTTTATTTTGAAAGGCAATTCAATAGATGTTTATGTGCAAGGGGATTTTACTGCTACGGGTTCAAACAGAACGGTCGAGTTTGATATTCAAAAGTCTGAAGGCATTTCGCTTCTTGGTAAGACATTTGGATATTATGTGCTTGTTCTTCCAAATAGTTCAACAGCGACCTCAGGTCATTCCGTGTTTATTACAAGCGACGGTTCAACCTCAGGGAGTGAAGGTACGCCGTTCTTCTCCGGCTCAATTGTAACGGTGAACTCAGGCACATTTAGTACTATAGAAAAAAGATAAAATGACCAGTATACATTTTGGTGAGCAAGTTACGATAGGTGGTTACGGGGGAGAGCAGAAAAAACTTTCTGATAGTGAGTTAGTTTTGAAATGCTTGGATGGATTATCTCGAATTTTGGGTATGGTAAACTTTCATAACTGGAAGTATATTTTGCTAAATGTAATGACAATAAAGACCCGAGAGGCTGGAGCAGATTTATGATTATTGTGGAAAGTTACATTAGCATTCACACTTTTCCTTCCCTAAAGATTTCTCTTGGTCGACGTGTATATTTGCAAAAATGGGGTGGATGCGAAAATTGTCGTTGATTATTTTACTCGAGCTGTCGGTCTCAAAGACATTGAGCAGAATTTTATAAAGCGAGGGACGAGGTGTCCGGCGACAAATGTTATTTAATATAATAAAACTAGAATGTATTTGGACAATTATTTTTTCGGAATAGCTGCAGGGGCACTTTCAGTGATCGCTTTCACGCCGTATGTTTTTTCGATTGTGAAAGGCGAAACCAGACCGTCCGCCTCTTCGTGGTGGACATGGTTTTTGATTTCGTTAATTACGACCTCAAGTACTTGGTACGCTGGAGCGACATGGGCTGTGCTTGTTTTGCCTGTATGGCTTTGTTTTTCCTATCTGGTAGTCTCGATTTTATCTGTCAAATACGGCGATAATAATTGGGATTTAATGAATAAGTTTTGCGTGCTCGGGGCGTTGGTCGGTGCGATTTTGTGGTGGATTACTGGCGAACCGCTCGTTGCACTCGTGATAAGTATTGTTGCTGATGTTTTTGCCTCCATTCCGAATTTTCGTCATGTGCTGAAAAATCCTGAGCAGGAAAATCGTTTGGGGTGGACTCTAGGTTGGGGAACCGCGCTACTCGAGCTTTTCGCGGTAAGTCAGTGGTCTTTCGGGTCTTTGGCCGAATCGGGCTGGGCTGTTTATTTCTTCTTAAACATGACAATTGTTTTGTTGTTACTTTGGCGTGCATCTGCAAAAAAGCTTGTCCTGTAAAATTAAAATTTTAAGCTAGATTACTGTATAATAATTTGGTTATATTTTCATTTTATGATTCCGAAATTTCCTCGATTTAAAAAACTTGAGTTTTTTGATAAGGTGGATGTTGAGACATTCACAAGACAACATCCACCTTATTCTGATTTTGATTTCATGAGTATGTGGTGTTGGGACACTAAAGGTGAGATGGAAGTTTCATTATTGAATGGCAATCTGATAGTCAGATTTACAGACTATCTTACTAGCGAGCCATTTGTTTCTTTTATCGGTAGTCATGAAGTTTTTGACACAACGGATAAATTACTCAAGTTCTCTATTAAAGAAGGTGTTCAGCCGGCATTGAAATTATTGCCTGAAGTGTCAGTTATAAATTTAGACAAAGAAGCGTTTATTGTTTCAGAGGACAGGAATCATTTTGATTATATATATTCGGTTGAAGAAATTAGTCAGTACGAGGGAAGTGGGCTTAAAACTCACAGGAATTCGTTAAACAGTTTTTTGCGTAAATATAGAAAAGTTGAAGCTAAGTTGTTGGATGTTTCAAATAAAAAGAACCAGCAAGAAATTTTACGTCTTTATGGAAAATGGGAAAAGAATAATGGTTTTTCAATTCCAAATGAAACTATCGCTATAAACAGATTTCTTAAACATGCCAACCAGTTTTCTTCCATCGCAATTGGCGTTTACGTTGAAGATGAGCTTGTTGCGTTTAATCTTCATGAAAAGTCACCGGTAGATAGTGCATATATTAATTGTTTGTTTGCCAAAACGAACTCAGAGTTTATCGGTATTAACGCTTTTTTGATGAACGCTACCGCAAAAATTCTTAAAGAGCATAATTATAAGTATATTAATTACGAGCAGGATTTAGGAATTTATAATTTAAGGCAGGCCAAAAACTCCTTTCAACCCCATCATTTTCTTAAAAAATATACCGCGTCTTTTCGCCCGTAGTTTACTGGGAAATTACTTCACCTCATGTTAATATTATTTATATGAAAGTCCTTATTGCCTCCTTGTATAAAAATCCGTTTGCTAGAATTGCTTTCGTATTATTTTTTTGTTTGGTCGGGTGGTGGTGGTACCTGCAGTATCTAGGTTTAAGTAATACTGAGGATACAAGGCAAATGTGGGCCGTGCTCTATCAGATTATTGCGTTATATGGGGGTATTCTTGGAATAATTACTTCTAAGGCATGGGGAGGATCTAAGAGTTTGTTCGGGCGAGTTGTTCTGGCTTTTTCTATCGGTCTTTTGCTCCAGGCATTTGGTCAAAGTATGTATAGCTATTATATATACTATCTCAATATTGATGTGCCATACCCTTCGTTGGGTGATATAGGTTTCTTCGGGAGCATTCCCTTTTATATTTATGGAAGTATACTTTTGGCCAGAACTTCCGGCGTAAAAGTTTCTTTGAAATCTTTTGAGACAAAAATTCAAGCTTTTCTTTTTCCTCTTGTTGCGCTTTCAATTTCATATTGGGTTTTTCTCAAGGGGTACGATTTTGTTTCAACTGCTCCATTGAAAATCTTTCTTGATTTCGGTTACCCGCTGGGCCAGGCAGTTTATGTTTCCATAGCTTTGCTCACGTTGCTGTTTTCCAGAGAAGTCCTTGGGGGGATAATGAAAGGACCTGTTCGATTTTTCCTGTTTGCGCTTATTTTCCAATATATTTCCGATTACATGTTTTTGTATCAGGAGAGTCGTGAGACTTGGATTGTCGGCGGGATGAATGATTTGTGTTACGCGACTTCGTATTTTTTGATGACCTTGTCACTTATATATGTCGGCATAATTTATAGGAGAATTGAGAAGGTGTAAGTAAAAATTATTCTAATGATCGTAGCTTCAATTTTCAATCAAATAGCATACAGGATAATTAAAGAGCAAGAATTAATTATTGGTCCGCTTGCTTGGGATGAGGCACGTAAAGTTTCCGGTTTGCAAGTTCTTGATTCTAAAGCCGGAAAGGTAGATTTTAAAAATGAAGATCCTAAATTGGTCGTCGATAAACTCGTGGCTCAGTATGAACGTCTTTTTGGTCAAGCTTCTCATGAGGTTTGCCGTGATGCGGTCGCTGATTTAATCGCGGAATTGCCAGTATCTGAAGTTCCGGCCAGCCTACAGCCATAATTTTAGTTTCGTGTTTAAATTTTTTCACAATAATCCGAAAAATATTGGAGTAAAAGGTTTAGGTCTTGTTCGTAACAATGCGAATGAGGTAATTATTGACGAACATACTAGAAGTATTCAGGAGAATCTTTATAGACAAAATCTTGAATTATCCGTTAAAAACAAAACACTTTCGCTTCTCGCCAAACTATATGAGATAAGCACTGAAACGCTTGAGCCAAAAGATCTGGCTAAACAAGTGGCTTTTTCTGTGCGAACAATTCTTAATTTCAAATTTGTTGGTATATTTCTTTTTTCCGAAAAAAAGGATGAATTTACACCACTAAGTGTTTCTGCTGCTGACCCTGTTCAGAAAATTAAAGTTGAAACTGGTTGTGATTTAGAAACAATGGTTTTGAGCGATGTTTCGAAAAGTGATTTTTTTAAACCCATCATTGTCACTAGATTGCCTAATCAGACGGAATTTATTTTTAAATTATGGGGTAGTCAAATTTCTACAGAGGTGGCCGTTAAATTTCACAAGGAAGCTCACATGAGAACTGCTCTTTGTTATCCTCTGGTAATTGATAAAAAAGTGATCGGATTATTTATGGTGATAATTAGCCATTCATACGATGTATTTTCCGAGCATGAACGCAGTTCGTTGGAAGCCGCTGCGAATGTTATTGCGTTAATACTTGATAAGGCAAAGCTTTATCAGGCTCTTGAAGAAACTAATCAAAAGATAGAAAAAGCAAACAAACAACTTAAAGAGCTTGATCGTTTGAAATCTGAATTTGTTTCTATCGCCACGCATCAAATTCGAGGACCGCTTACTGCTATAGAAGGTTATGCTTCTATGATGATCGAGGGGGATTATGGTGAAATGTCAGAAAAACTTAAGGATCCAATTAACACTATTTATCATTCAAGTCAGACACTTGTTGGTATTGTTGAGGATTTTCTTAATGCCTCGCAGATTGATCAAGGAAAAATGAAATATGATTTTTCAACTTTTGATATGTGCGCATTGGTTAAGGAAGTCGTGGTGGAAGAGAAACCGATTCTTGAAAAGAAAGGTTTGACCGTTTCAGTCTTCGAGTGTTTCGAACAGAATAATGTAAGTGGTGACAGGGATAAAATAAAACAGGTAATTGGTAATCTCATTGATAATGCTATTAAATACACACCAAAAGGATCAATAACTGTAACTCTCAAGGTTGAAAGTGAAAGTAAAAAAGTATTGATTATAATCAAGGATACAGGTGTTGGAATTCGTCCTGAGACTATTCCGCATTTGTTCAAGAAATTTAGTCGAGCCAAGGACGCCTCTAGAGTTAATATTATGGGAACAGGTTTAGGGCTTTACGTGGCTCATGAAATGATCAAGGCACATAATGGGAAAATCTGGGTTGAATCTGAAGGGGAAGGTAAGGGCTCAACGTTTTTTGTAGAGATGGCACTAGTGTAATTATAAAATTTGATAAAATTGGGGGTTTGGTAACCCAAAGATATGAGGGGTTTCATGGGGACATTTTTCAGGTGCACTTTTTTACAGGACATCTTTTTATTTAGAGTTGAAATAAGTTATCCACACCCCTGGTTTGTACAATTTTTACGTGTATGATATTGTACTTGTGTAGCATTACAACAGTACAAATAATATGAATAAGAAATATCGAGAAGAATTAATGAAGTTATTGGTGTCTATCAGGAATCCAAAGCTGATGGATGAATTCCTTGAGGATTTGCTTACACCTGCGGAGTTTGAGGATATCAGCGTTCGTTGGCAAATCATCAAGCTGTTATCAAAGAGGGTTCCGCAGAGAGAAATAGCTGGTAATTTGGGAGTCAGTATTGCCAAGATTACTCGCGGTTCCAGAGAATTATTGAATGAGAAGGGTGGGTTTTGGAAGATTTTGAAGAATTATAAAGTTAAATAAAAGTATGAATCAATCATTAGTAAAAATTAAAAATTCAGTTTGGCGATGGTCTATGTCTATTCATGGCGAGATCCATCTCTTTTGTCGTTAATTAATTATGACAAAAAAGACACCTTGGATTTCGCCAAGGTGTCTTTTTTTGTTTGGAACATGCCGGCGACCAATTCGCCGTCATGAGTAGACCGAAAAATAGATCGTTGACAATTAAATAGAGAAATTATGAAAAATACTGAATTAATAACATTCAGAAGTAGCCGTGTATCAGCAATGAAAGATTCGCGAAGGTTCGTGACGTTGATTCGCTCAGTGTCGGGGAAAAAACTTCCTGACCCTCTTCAGGTTTACGAGTTGGTTTTACAAAAAACCAAACTTCCAGCGGTGCTCATGGAGAGTGCGACTCATGACGGTGAGAAAGAACGATATTCATATATTTGTCTTTTCGGTAAGCCTTTTTGTGTTACGCACAAACTAATGAGTGTGGCGTCGCTTAAAAGGAAAATTCGAGCCATCTCTCCGATTACCCATCCGTTCCTGCAATTTGTTGGTGGAGTAACGGGTTGCTTTAGTTATGAGGTGGCTAGTCAGGTTGAAAAAACGGTTAAACCGCACCTGGTGGATCCGTTCAACCTTCCAATGGTTGCTTTGTGCGCATTCCACTGCGTTATCATTCTCGACCACCAAACAAGCACACTCTACTTTGTCTCCAACGTTCCCGTTTCATACGGAGAAACACTGGGTTACAAAGAGGGGTGCCGTTTGTTGGAAGAGATGGAACAAATCGTTTCCGATTCTGCGAAAGTTCAAAGCTCGCAGGATGTCGCGGAGATGGAAAATCTCAAGTCAAACCTATCCAAAACGGAATTCATGGATATGGTGGAAAAGGCTAAAGAGCACATCAACAAGGGGGATGTCTTCCAGGTGGTTTTGTCACGAAGACTTTCCGTTCCATTTTCTGGAAACGGGTTGTCTTTTTACAAAGCTCTCAGAAGCATTAACCCCTCACTGTACCTGTTTCATATGCGTACAGATAGCAGTTACCAGAACGCAATTCTGGTAGGTTCATCTCCGGAGATTATGGCTGACATCCGGAATAGGGAAATGATTATCCGTCCACTTGCCGGGACCAGAAAACGTGGGAAAAGTCCTGCTGGAGATAAACGCAATGAGAAAGCTTTGCTCAATAATCCGAAGGAGCGCGCCGAGCACAAAATGCTCGTAGACCTTGCGTTGAATGATGCGAGTAAATACTGTCAAAGCGATTCGGTTGTAGTGACCGAATTGATGAAGGCGGAATATTGCGGTTCTGTCATTCACATGGCGTCTGAAGTTCGAGGTAAGTTGCGAGATGGAGTTCCTCCTCTCGAAGCTTTCCTCGGTGTGACACCTGCCGGCACATTGTCTGGATGCCCGAAAGTGAGGGCGCTACAGATAATAACTGAACTTGAGCCATGTCAGAGAGGTCCTTATGGAGGCTCGTTCGGCTGGTTCACCGACTTGTCGGTCTATACATGCATCTTCATCAGAAGCGCTGTGCTTTTGAAAGGTGTGTTGTACTGGCAGACAGGCGCGGGAATCGTGTACGACTCCAATCCTGAAGCGGAGTACCTCGAAACGGAGAAAAAAGCGGGGTCCATCAAGAGATCCCTTATCGAAATAAACAATCAACCAAAGGGAGAACATGAAGAAAAGAAAATCAAATCGAATCAGAGTTGTGGTCGTTGACCACTTTGATTCTTTCACCTACAACATGGTGCGAATCCTTCGGTTGTTGGGAGTGAAGGTCTGCGTAGTACGAACCGATGCATCAGTTGAGGACGTGATGAAGTTTCGACCGACACACATCGTGTTGTCGGCCGGAAAGGGGCATCCTAAGGACGTGACCCTGTTTCATAAGGTGTTGGAGCATTTCAAGGCGTCAGTACCGATTTTCGGTATCTGCCTTGGTCACCAAGTGATAGGGCAGTACTTTGGAGCGAAGATAGCTAGGTGTGGAAAAATCATGCACGGAAAAACTTCAGTGGTATATCACGAGACTCGTGGAGTTTTTTCTGGAATCAAGAATGGGTTGCAAGCGATGAGATATCATTTTTTTGTAATTGTGAACGGAAGTATCCCACTGAAGGCGCTCCGACAAACAGCGCGGACAGCGGACGGTACCATAATGGCGATCGAATGTGTGGAATATCCGCATATTGTCGGGGTGCAATTCCACCCAGAATCGTGGTTTACCGAATATGGGACAGAAATGTTTGCAAATTTTCTGTCCCTTGAGGTAAAAAAATAGTTCTTTTGATACTGAGACGCATCATTTCGATGCGTCTTTTTTTTGTGGAGAAAAACTTTGGCATTTTTGCTATAATTAACTTGTGTTTATAGAAGAAAAACAACTTCGCGAATTTATAGCCGACTCTAGTCTTGTTTCCAAGACTGACTTGGAGGCGATGGAAAAACAAGCGATTGAGAAAAAAATCAGTATCGGTACCGCTCTTGTGGAAGGCGGTAAAATTACGGAAGATGATTTGCGTAAAGTGCAAGCGTATATTTTGGGGATACCATTTGTTAACTTAAAAGATCAAAGGCTTGATTTTGATATTTTGTCCATGATTCCAGAGCCGATTGCTAGAAATCACAACATTGTGGCATTTAGAAAGAAGGATGATAGTTTGGAAGTAGCGATGCTTGATACGGATGATTTAACGGCCATTGATTTCATCAAGAGAAAAGTTCATTTAAAAATTCTTCCCAGACTCACTGACAGTCAGTCAATCAAAAGCGCCCTTTTGCAATACCAGAAGAGCTTAAAAGCTGAATTTGGTGACATTATTCAAAAAGAATCAGCCTCACTTAGGGGTGTTTCTTCGATTACGCAAGGTGAGGATAATCAAAACACTCAAGAGCTTAAAAAGATGGCGGAGGATTTGCCAGTGGTACGAATTGTGGACACACTTTTAAAGCATGCTGTAATACAGAATTCCTCTGATATTCATATTGAGCCTATGGAAAATCAGGTTTTGGTACGTTATAGAATTGACGGTATTCTCCACGATACGATGACCTTGCCGAAAAACGCCGGTGATAGTGTTACTGCCCGTATAAAAGTTTTGTCCAATCTTAAGTTGGACGAGAAACGTTTACCACAAGATGGACGTTTTAAAATTGAGTTAAACAATGAGAAAGTTTCCTTTCGCGTTTCAATCCTTCCGACTTATTTTGGAGAGAAGACGGTCATGCGTTTGCTCCGCGATTCTGCTACCGGTCTAACTCTTGAAGGTCTGGGTTTTCATGGTGATTCCTTGGAAAAAATTCACGCCGGAATGAAGCAGAGGGCGGGTATGATATTGACCACTGGTCCAACAGGTTCCGGTAAGACCACCACTCTTTATACGGTTCTTGATATTTTAAACACTCCCGAAGTAAACATTTCTACCGTGGAGGATCCTATCGAATATCAAATGACGAGGGTGAACCAAACACAGGTTAAGCCTGAGATTGGTTTTACTTTCGGTAGTGGTTTGCGCAGTCTCGTTCGACAAGATCCGGATATTATCATGGTTGGTGAAATTCGTGATAATGAAACTGCTAACTTGGCTGTGAACGCCTCTCTTACTGGCCACCTTGTACTTTCGACCTTGCATACTAATTCTGCCGCAGGGGCTATTCCTCGTTTGATTGATATGAAAATCGAACCGTTTCTTGTTGTGTCTACTGTGAACGTTGTTATCGCCCAACGCTTAGTTCGTAAACTTCACGCGACTAAGGATAAGTATTTTTTAAATTCAGATACCCTTGCAATTTTACAAAAATCAGTAGACTTGGTGAAAGTTCTTAAAGCACTTAAGGACGAAAAAATCGTTACCCCGGATACAATTTGGGAGAAAATTCCTCTATTTAAAGCTCACCCTTCGCCTGAATGTAAAGATGGATATCGCGGACGAGTCGGTATTAGTGAAACTCTGAAAATATCTTCCGCGGTTAAAGAGTTGATTTTAAGAGGCGCTTCAGCCGGTGAAATTGAATTGCAGGGCCGTAAGGAGGGGATGCTTTCAATGCTTGAAGATGGAATTTTCAAAGCTGTTCAGGGTGTTACGACAATTGAGGAGGTGTTTAGGGTGATATCGGAATAGGATTTTTCGAAAGTTCGGTTTTAAATTTTCTTACACAGAAGATTGGTTTGACCAACTGGGATTAGAGTTTTAGGTTTGGACGCAAGTCAAAATATGAAATTCAAATACAAAGCTCAAAAAAATAGTGGAGAAATTTATGAGGGAGAGTTTGAAGCTCTTGATAAATTTTCTCTTTACAAGGAACTCAAAAAAAAAGGTGATGTGGTTTTGGTAGCCACGGAGATATCTTCTTTAAAGTCGCTCGAGGCTTGGAGTTTTTCAGGATTTTCCGGCAGTGTTAAGATGAAGGACAAGATTCTTTTTGCCCGCAATTTGAGCTCTATGTTGAGCGCAGGACTTTCACTTTCACGGGCTTTGGCGGTTCTTGAACGACAGAGTAAAAAACCAAAACTCAAGGAACTAATTAGCTCTCTAATTGAAACGGTCGGCAAGGGGCAAAGTTTTTCTGACGCTCTTTCCAAATTTCCAAAGATTTTTCCGTTACTTTTTGTTTCGATGTCAAAAGCGGGGGAGGAAAGTGGTAGTTTGGCGGATTCACTTAAAACTGTGTCGATTCAGATGGGTAATGTTTATAACTTGGAACGCAAAGTTCGTGGTGCGATGATTTATCCTATAGTTATTCTGAGTATCATGGTTGCGGTGGCTGCCGTACTTTTGGTTTTTGTAGTCCCGAATCTTACTGCGATGTTTACAGAGATGCACAGTGAGTTACCGTTTTCAACTAAAATTGTAATCGGTGTTAGTGATTTTCTTCGTTATAATATTTTGTTAAGTTTGTTGTTTGTAATAACTTTCGGAGGAGGAATTTATTATTTCATTAAAACAAAAGTCGGCCATCGTGTATTGGATTCGATTTTTTTGAAAGCTCCTGTAATTGCACAAATTGTCAGAGAGACAAATTCTGCAAGAACAGCCAGAACTCTTTCATCGCTTTTGTCGTCCGGAGTACCTGTAGTAAGAGCTTTTGAAATTACAGGTGATGTTCTCCAAAATTATTATTATAAAGATGTTTTGCGTTCTGCAGAATTAAGCATCGAGAAAGGGTCACCTATTTCCGAGACATTTTCTAAACATGAGGACATTTATCCGCCATTCTTTTCGGAAATGATAGCGGTTGGCGAGGAGACAGGTAAACTTTCTAACATGCTTATGGAGGTCGCTAGTTTTTATGAGGAAGAAGTTTCCCAAAAGACAAAAGATATGTCGACTATTATTGAACCGGTGCTTATGGTTATCATCGGAGCTGCGGTCGGTTTCTTTGCTGTCTCCATGATTTCACCTATGTATTCTGTTTTGAATAATGTTTGATATAAATTATGAATTTTAAATTCAAATCCGGTTTTACAGTAGTGGAACTTTTGGTTGTTCTGGCGGTAGCTGGAATTATTATGGTTGTTAGTGTTGGGGCTTTTTCAAAAGCACCTGGTTTGGAAGCCTTGGATAAGGGTACCGCTGTTGTGCTGTCTTCTCTTGAAAGAGCAAGAAATCAAACTCTTTCTGCAAAGAACGCTTCGGTTTATGGTGTTCATTTTGAAACTCAAAAAGTTGTTATGTTTAGGGACTCAGCGTATTCCTCTGCAAGTACCACCAATGTTGTTGAGAATTTAAATCCTTCAATTAAAATTTCGGCAATAAATTTAAGTGGAGGGGCTAGCGAAGTAGTCTTTGAACGCTTGACTGGTGAGACCCAAAAGAATGGGACTGTGGTAATTTCGCTCGTTTCAAATTTGGCACTCACAAGAACCATAACAATTTTTAAAACAGGTTTGTCGCAATCTAACTAATTTATGAATTCGAATTTTAGATTACAACGAGGAATAAGTTTGGTGGAGGTTGTGGTGGGTGTGGCAATTTTGTTGTTGGCGGTTACAGGTGTTATGACCACATATAATATTTTTATCCGTGTTGGAATTTCAACTTTAAATTCTATTCAATCCTCTTATCTTTTGGAGGAGGGAATTGAAGCTGTTAGTGTTGTGCGTGATTATGGTTGGGGCACTAATATAGCTGGCCTGACAATAGGTACAAAATATTATCTTTCGTGGGTTGGCGGAAAATGGACAACCACAACTACTGCATCAAAAATCGACAATTTTTATACACGCTATGTTGTACTCTCAAGTGTTTATCGAGATGTGAATGATAATATTGCGTCTAGCGGAACTCTTGATTCCGGCACCAGAAAGGTTATTTCTTATGTTTCTTGGCAAAGCGGAGCGACTACCACAACTAAAACTTTGACTACATATCTTACAAATTTATTCAATAATTAATGTTTAATTTTTTTAAAAAACTAAAAGTTAAATGTAATGATGTGGCTTCTTGGCGTGGTTTTTCTCTTGCTGAAATGGTCATCTATGTAGGTTTGTTGGCGTTTGTTATGGTTGCTATGGTCAGTATGCTTTTAGGGATGAGTCGAGCCTATGATCATCTTAAGGTTTCCAGACATATTCAAAGTTCCGCTATTACTGCTTTGGATAGAATGGTAAGGGATATTAGAAATGCTCAAAGTGTTAATGTTTTGGGCAGTACCCTAGGCACCAGTCCAGGAGTTTTGACCATTAACACCACAACCGCCACTGGTACTCCGCAAACATTTCAATTTCTTGTGTCAAACGGCACATTGAGAATAAAAATGGACGGAGCGGACCTTGGTCCGTTAACCTTGTCCGATGTTACCGTCGGCAGTTTAATATTTCAACAGATGAGCACGGGAATTTCTCAGGCAATAAAAATTGATTTAACCCTCTCTGCGGGTTCAGGTGCTGCGGCCAGAACGGCTAAATTTTACGCGACGGCTATTTTGAGAGACTCTTACTGATGAGATAAACAAATGATGAATTTTATACAAAAAAATAAGGGTAGTGAACAAGTTGAAAATCACAATGTTTCAAAATTGAAATGTTTTAGATTCGGATTTCCCATATCCAAACATTCATTACAGAGTGGCCAGGCTCTTGTAACCTCGGTGATTCTTTTTTTGATAATCTCTACGACTATAAGTGTTGGGGTTGTAAATCCTGTGCTTCAACACGTAACAGGGACTGAGGATTTTGCGAACACACGCGGAGCGATTTTTGTTTCTCAGTCGGTAAATGAGGATGCCTTATACCGCTTGAAGAATAACAAAAAATTCACTTCTCCTTCAACCCTAACTTTAAATGGTTTTTCAGCGACCGCGACCAGTTCAAGTTCTGCCGGAGGTTTTGATATCAATTCTTCCGGTACGGGTTATAACTTAACCAGAAATATTAAGACCCATTTAACTTCAGGAACCGGAGCTTCATTTAACTACGGGGTCCAGTCTGGCACAGGGGGAGTTATTTTGGAAAACACATCGTCGATTGATGGAAATCTTTTTTCTGGTGGCACGGTTGTTGGTTCGGGGAGCAATCTTATTAAAGGGGATGTAATTTCGGCCGGATCAGGTGGTTTGGTTCAGGGTGTTCACGCTACCAGTTCAGTTTACGCGCACACTATCAATAATTCAACAATTGATAAGGATGCCTATTATAATACGATAAGTGGTAGTACCGTGTCTGGAGCTTCTCATCCTAATTCAGCCGATCAAGCAACTACAACCCTCCCAATTTCCGATTCAATGATTACAAGTATGGAAGCGGACGCCACAGCTGGCGGAGTTATTAGTTCCCCGTGCCCATACAAGATTGACTCAGATACGGTTCTTGGACCAAAAAAAATAAATTGCGATCTTGAGATTAGCGGCAATGATTTTACCTTGACGCTTAACGGCACAGTGTGGGTTGTCGGCAATGTAACCATTAAGAACGGACCGACCATTAAGGTTGGTTCCTCTGTAGGAGGAAAGAGCGTGGCAATCATTGCTGATAACCCTTCGAATAGAAGCACCAAAAGTGTTATTAGTTCTAGTAATTCGGCAACTTTCGCAGGTTCAGGTACTGCGGGCTCATTTGTGCTCTTGATTTCACAAAATTCTAGTGCTGAAAATGGAGGGAATGTTAAAGCGATTACTGTAGCCAATAGTGTAAGTGGGGCACTTTTAGTTTATGCCGGTCACGGTGAAATTTTAATGCAAAATAGCGTTGCTATAAAAGAGGTAACCGCTTATCGCATCCGTCTTCAAAATTCGGCTAAACTTATTTACGAGACAGGTTTGGCAAACATATTGTTTACTTCTGGACCCTCCGGTGGGTATACGTTCGATAAGTGGCGAGAAGTTCAGTAATGGTTTTAAACTTAAAGTAGAGAAGAGGAAAGTGCGGTGATATAATACTTTTGTGAACGTATTTAGTTTGAATGTGGATGAAAATCAAGTCGCAATTACTAAACACGAAGCCACTATTATTAATTGACTTCAAACAGGATGAAAAAGCAAAGAAAAATAATTGTTGGAAATTGGAAAATGTATCCGGAAACATCTGAAAGGGCGAAGGAGATATTTGCCGCCATAAGCCGAGGTGTTAGAGGGATTAAAAAAACTGAAGTCGTGATTTGTCCTCCTTCGGTGTATTTGCCGATTTTTAAAAAGTCTAAAAGTAAAATTTTTTCTCTTGGAGCGCAAAATGTTTTTTGGGAAATGGCTGGAGCCTACACGGGTGAAGTAAGTACTAAGATGCTTTCCGAATTTGGCGCGAAGTTTGTAATCGTCGGTCATTCAGAGAGAAGGAGGTTGGGAGAAACAGATGAAGCTGTTTCAAAGAAAGTTTCAGCTGTTATTCGAGCGGGACTTAAGGCAATAATTTGCATAGGCGAGTCGGAACGTGATGTTAATGGAGCATATTTTGAGTTTTTAAAAAATCAGATAAAGAATTCTCTTTCAGGTCTAAGGCCTGCAGATTTACAAAAAATTATAATTGCTTACGAGCCGATTTGGACAATAGGTAAAAGTTATAATGATGCAATGAAGCCTTCAGATATTCATGAGATGTCCTTGTACATAAAAAAATTGTTAAGTGATATGTATAGTAAAGAAATTGCATTCAAAGTACCTGTTATTTATGGAGGTTCAGCTGAAGTAGAAAATGCATTTTCTATAATGTCAGAAGGTCAGGTTGATGGTCTTCTTGTTGGTCACAAGAGTCTTGTCCCCGAAGACTTTATAAAGATAGTGAAAGCAGCCGATGTTGCATAATATTCACCTTTTACGAAATATTTCTAGCTTGAAAGGCAAAAGAGTATTGCTTCGAATAGATTTGAACTTGCCGATTGTTGGGGGCGAAGTTAGGGATGATTTTCGCATTAAGAGAATTTTGCCTACGCTAGAATTTCTTAAATCGAAAGGGGCGGTAACCACAATCATTAGTCACATTGAGAGTGAAGAGACGAAATCTTTGGAAATTGTTGCCGAGTATCTTAAAAAAATCATTAAGCTCGAGTTTGTCCGTACGTTTGATGAGGCCAAGTTAAAAATTCCGAATCTTAAATCAGGAGAGTTTATTTTGCTAGAAAATTTAAGATTAAACCCAGGCGAGATAGCCAATGACCTAGATTTTGCCAAAAAACTAGCCACTCTCGGTGATCTTTTTGTAAATGACGCTTTTTCAGTTTCACACAGATCTCATTCGTCGATTGTTGGAATACCAAAGTTCTTGCCGAGTTTTGCGGGACTACTGTTTGAGGATGAGGTTTCAGGTCTTTCAAGGGTTTTTAATCCGCCAAGGCCGTTTCTTTTTATTTTGGCAGGTGCAAAATTTGAAACCAAATTTCCTCTGGTGAAAAAGTTTATGAAAGTTGCGGATACTGTTTTTATAGGGGGCGCGCTTTCAAACGATTTATTTAAAGCAAAAGGTTATGAAATTGGATTATCGAAACACTCAGACGCAAACTTCGGTTTCAAAGGGATACTCGGGAGCTCAAAACTTGTGCTTCCTGTTGATGTGGAGGTAGAAAGTGGGGGTAAACGTATTGTTAAGGGAGTGTCGGAAATTTTGCCCAAGGATGCCAGTTTTGATTCGGGGCCGGTAACTATCGAAACGTTAAGAGAAAAAATTTCTACAGCCAAGTTTGTTCTTTGGAACGGTACGCTTGGTAGATATGAGAGTGGTTATGAAAAAGGAACAGAAAATTTAACTAAAATTTTGGCTTCGAGTGGTGTTGAAACTGTGGTTGGGGGAGGTGATACTATCGCTGTAATTTCCAGTTTGGGACTTCTGGATAAATTTTCTTTTGTTTCTACTGGTGGTGGCGCGATGCTCGATTTTTTGGCGGATGAAACTTTGCCTGGAATCGAGGCTCTCCGTGGGGATTATAAATAAAATAGGCAAAACGTTGTTTTCTTTTTGACTAAGTCGGTGAAGAGTTTTCTGCGCGTCAATTATTCAAGATTGTACAAGATAGATATTAAATTGAGTTTCATTATTTTTTATTTGAGTGCTTTTTGAAGAGCTTTGGCAATTTTTGTACGCTCATCTGTTTTGGATTCTTCGCCAATCCACAATTGGAATGAGTCCTTGCCATAGCGGGGCATGACGTGGATGTGTGCGTGAAAGACGACTTGGCCGGCAGTTTTACCGTTGTTCATGCCAATATTTACTCCTTTTGCTCCAAGATTGTCTTGGACAGATGTGGCAATTTTTTTTGCCACAACACTCATTTTGGCGAAAATATCGTTTGGGGTGTCGTGGATACTTTCGTAATGTTTTTTAGGAATTACTAGAACGTGACCAGGATTTACCGGTTTGATGTCGAGAAAGGCGAAAACATCCACGTCCTCGTAGACCTTGGAGCAGGGAATTTCTCCTTCGATGATTTTGCAAAAAATGCAGGTGGACATACTGGTAGATAGTACTTAATAAGTAGTATATAGAAAAGGCATGAAAAGAAAAAGCCGCGTCTGATGCGGCTTACACGAACGAAGGAAGAGTTGACTAGTGGTTCCCTAGACGGGGCTAGAAGCTGCTCTGACAATGGTGCGAGCGAGACCTTCCTGTGTCGTGAGAGCTATTAGAGGTAATTCCCAAAATACCCAAAATGGGGCCTTTGTAATTTCTCTTAGCTGAGACACCTTCATTTTTGTGAAGGCGGGAGTATTTCCTACCGGTCTGTAAAACCAAATGTATGGTACCGATCCATCCATTGTCTTAAAAACGAGGCCGAGTAGCGAAGATGGGATTCTCGCAGATTCGATATTGTAGGAATGTAACAACAGGGTTCTTTCTCCGGTGGTGTGGTATGGAGGTACCTTTTCCAGTAGTTCCTGTATGGTAGTCTCGGCGAGTACCACAGGAAGCTGTTCTTTAATTTTCCCCATAACCAACATCAACCAAGACATTCTTGCGTCCGCAAGGCATCGCTCCTCTCTTAAATTTAACCCTTTACCCATGGTGGTCAATTTTTTCAATAGTTCAACTCGTGTTGAGATGTTATCCACGGCATGATGTAAATCTTCATCCATTTTGGTATTCATTTTTTGTCGTAGTTTGTTCTTTTTCGGTTGTTTCTCCATCCTTTCTACACCCACACTTCTTTTTAGTCAAGATAATGATAGAAAAAAAGCCATCTTTCAGAATGAAGATGGCTTTGTGGCTGGTGCCGAAACTAGGTTAGCCCGCCAGATCGTAAATGATGCTTTTCGCCATCGCCCTGACGTTCGAGAGCTGAACGAGCGCTTTTGCAAGACCCTTCTGAATTACCGGAAGCGATGTTGTGCAGTCATGAATTTCAGAGCAACTTGGGCAAAGAGTAAATAGTGACAACTTCGGCGTACCTGAGGTCGCCCGCAAAAAACCGACAAAGATGACTAGTGGAGCTTCATCCAAAGTCACTAATGTACTGGTACCTGCCAAGATCAGAGCAGGAGAGCCATCCTTCGTTACGTTCAGCGTTTTTGGCCATGGCTCTTGAAGCCTTTGGGAAAGCAATCTAGATTTACAGGCTTTGTCGAGCGTTTTTTGTGCTTTTGCCAAAAGTAACGCTATTTTTTCTTGAGCCGCTGGGTCCTTGGCGCGTTGCACATCGAGTTTGCCTTTTTTGCTTCTTTGCGCATCAGTGCTTCATGGGCTTTTCTTGTTTTTGTGCGCGTTTGCAGTTCATCCTGAATGAATTCGTCCAGAGATGCCCTTTTCGTGGTTTTGCTTGCGGTATTCATTTTTTAGTAGTTTGTTCTTTTTCGTTTGTTTCCACACCCTTTCTACACCCGCACATCTTTTTAGTCAAGATAATGATGGAAAAGAAAAAGCCACCGGCGCGCAGTGTGTGCGGGTGCGCCGGTGGACTGTGTGAGCTACTTCGAGGGCCTGAGGATGTAGAAGATTTTGACACCCCTATCCGTCCCCTCGAAGGGGTAATTGAAGACGCCTAATATCCCCACGGTTACATTGTCGGAGCAGGCCGTGAGCACAAAGATATCCACCCCCACTGTTCCACGTTCCACACTAAAACCAGATTGTGTAAGGTGGTCTGTTATGACGAGGATGAAGTTCTCTACTGGGGGTATCGCTGCTTTCTTTTCAAGGAGGACAATCACACTTTCTTCAAACTCATTGCGGATACAGCATCCACCCACACTTTCGACTCCCTCTACTTTACTTTCGATTTTTTCTATAATTGTTCCAAAGTCCACAGCATGCCTTTCGTTGAATTTTTGTTGGGTCCAGGCTATTTTTACCTTTTTAAAAAGGAAAATGCAAGCGTACATGCTACAATCATTTTATGAAAACCTTTTCGGTTCGGGAAGCGCCCTCCCAGGAAATTGAGAAAAATCTGTTGGGGTATTCACCTCTGGTACGGCGACTTTTGCATGGACGGGGAATCGTAAGTGCCGAATTTGCCGAAGCATTTTTGAATCCGCACTATGAGCATCATTCCCACGATCCGTTTTTGATGAAGGATATGGAGAAAACAGTAGATAGGGTGTTACAAGCAGTAAGGGACAATGAAAAAATAGTTATTTACAGTGATTACGATACTGACGGTATTCCCGGAGCAGTTGTTCTCCATGATTTTTTTAGAAAAATTGGATTTAGTAATTTTATAAATTACATTCCGCATCGGCATGACGAGGGTTTCGGTTTGAATATTGAAGCGGTAGAACAATTTGCCAAGGATGGTGTAAAACTTTTAATCACAATTGATTGTGGTACGGGGGATGTTATTTCTGTTGCTAGAGCAAAAGAGTTGGGGCTTGATGTTATTGTTACCGACCACCATCTGCCCGTAGGGGAATTGCCGCCAGTCTTTGCTATGCTAAATCCCAAGCAGGCTGACTGTGCGTATCCGGAAAAAATGCTTTGCGGAGCGGGCGTTATATTTAAGCTCGTCCAAGCTCTTTGTTCACGCTTTTCCTCACTAGACCCTAAACTCTCTACCCTAAACCCTGTTTCTTCTGGATGGGAGAAATGGTTGCTGGATATGGTCGGTATCGCCACTCTTTCCGATATGGTTCCTCTCACGGGAGAGAACCGAGTATTCGCGTATTACGGTTTGAAGGTTTTACAAAAATCTCCACGCGTAGGTTTGATGAAACTTCTTTCGAAGCTTAAGGTAAATCAAAGACACATTACAGAAGATGATATCGGTTTTACCATAGGTCCACGAATTAATGCGGCATCTAGGATGGGAGTTCCGATGGATGCATTTCGATTGCTTGCTACAACTGACGAAGTGGAGGCGGATACTTTGGCTGATCATTTGAATAAAATAAATGATGAACGAAAGGGGACGGTGGCAGCGTTGTCCAAAGAAATCAAGAAAATTGTTCGTGAGCGTTATGACAGTCTGGATGAGAAAACACGCCTCGGTAAACAAGAAAATCGAGTGATGGTGATTGGCAATCCATCATGGCGCCCTGCACTTTTAGGGCTTGCAGCCAATACTTTCGCCAACGAATATAACTGTCCGGTTTTTTTGTGGGGAAGGGATGGGGATGATGTGATCAAGGGTTCTTGCAGGTCTGGTGAAAGCGCTAATTTGGTTGAACTCATGGGGCGTGCTACACCCGGAACATTTTTGCAGTTCGGAGGCCATGCATTTTCTGGAGGATTTTCTGTGTCCAATGAAAAAATTCACACTCTGGAGGAGGAATTGAATCGAGCATATGAAAAGGCACGATTGGCATACTCTGGTATTGTTGAGAAAAATTTGGTTGATCAGGAACTTTTCTTGGACGAGGCCAATTGGGAAAATTATAGGATAGTGGAAAAGTTGGCGCCTTTCGGTACCGGCAATCCTAAACCCCTATTTATTTTTCGTGATGTTGTACCACGTGAAGTAAAACATTTCGGCAAGGAGAAGAATCATCTCGAATTGGTATTTGAAAAAACAGACGGTAAAAAACTTTCTGCTATGACATTTTTTAAAACTGCCAAAGACTGGGGTAGGGAAGTTGTTGCAGGCAAGCCGCTTGATCTTGTGGCTACTTTCGAAAAGTCGATGTTTAAAAGTTATCCGGAGCTTAGGTTGCGGATTGTTGATATTGTTTGACTTATTGCCCCTACGGTAATAATCTCTATAGTGGTTCTGCGTTAGGGATTCGTCTCGATACGCAAGATAAACAAAAAAACAAAACAACGAAGGAACGGATAAACTATGGATTCGTCCAGGTTCTCAATGCCAAAGGCCCTATTGCTTCTGAAACCCCACCTTCAACATTTACCCTTTAATCACTTAAAGGATTTGAGGGAGACCACTGAATGGGTGGGTTCCTGTACATTCCAATTTACGATTCAACCCGAGCATCTCACGGTGCCTATCGGAGTAGGATTGAACAATCTGGTGCGTACTGTTTTTACAAGGCTCGTTGAAGATCAGAAAAACAGGAAAATCAACATGCGTCGGCTTCTTTTGGAGAAGAAACCAGCCCTTTTTCCGGATGCACGCTGGCTTTTATGGGAGAGCCATTTTATGCAAGAGAAGACTGATGCCGACGATAGGCCACCTTCTAGTTTTGTCTCAACCAGTTCATCTGTTGTTGTGGTTACAGATGATACTCTCCCACGCGGGATGAAGTCGGAAGACTCTTTCCATACAGAGTGCTGGGAGGCTTTGCGATATTGGGCTCAGTGCTCTGTTGTTCAAAAAGCAGAGACCTATCGGCAACTGATTGAATTGGTACGTGCATGCGGTAGACCACGTGAGGCGGTCTAATGCCGTAAGGTTCCCTGTTGATTCTTGCGCAAAAGGCCCGAAACTAGATTTCGGACCTTTCTTTTTTTATATTCTTAATTCATAATTCATAAATCATGATTCCTGATTCAATAACTATATTCACCGATGGTTCATCTAGGGGTAACCCAGGGCCGGGAGGTTTTGGCGCAGTCGTTGTTTACAACAACAAGTTGAACGTACAAGAATTGGGCGGAAGGGAAGAATACACGACCAACAATCGCATGGAGCTTCAAGCTGTAATTTCAGCTCTGTCCTTTCTGCCAAATGTTAAAGATCAAGTTCCAATTGTTGTCTACTGTGACTCCTCCTACGTCATCAACGGTATTACTAAGTGGATATTTGGTTGGAGAAAAAACAATTGGATTACTTCAACAAAATCACCTGTGGAAAACCGTGACCTTTGGGAAAATCTTTTTGGTTTGACCCAAGGTAAGAAAATTGAGTGGAAACAAGTTGGTGGGCACGTCGGGGTGGCAGGGAATGAGAGGTGTGATGAAATTGCCACGGCCTTCGCTGACGATGAGAAGCCGGAACTGTATTCTGGAGTTCTCGAGAATTACAGAATAAAGAATATTTTGGATATTAGTTACGATACCAGTGTGGCGCAAAATAAGAGTTCAAGTCGTGCACATTCTAAAGCGAAAGCATATTCATATGTGAGTTTGGTGGGTGGCAAAATTATGACGCATAAGACATGGGCCGAGTGCGAGGCGCGAGTGAAAGGTAAACCAGCAAGGTTTAAAAAAGCCACAAGCGACGAAAATGAAAAGCAAATAATTTCGGAGTTTTCTTCATAAAAAAATGAGTAACACACGTTACTCATCATCAGGTTCGCCTTGGCTTTGGAAAAGTTCACCCTCGTTGTAGATTTGAGCTGCTAGAGTTTTAATGTCCTTTCCCCTGCACTCAATTAGGGCTTGTGAAAATTTTGGCCCCTTATCTACAAAAAGCATGAAGAGTCCAAGTTCTCGTCGCAATAGTTCCTATCTCTCGTGGTGCCATTTAGGTGCGTATGGATGATCGTTGTCCCACTTTTGTCTCTCGTCACGAACTTCCTTCCAGTTTTCTTCTGCTACCCTGCCAGTTAACCCGGCTACGCGTTTTGCTAATCGGAAACGAAATAGACGAAACGAATCAGACAGGAAATACTTGAGTAGGGGTAAAAGTGAAAGGACTGTTGCCGTCAGAATTGCCTTGATATATGTAGTATTCATTCCTCTGGAAAAAGGTTAGCATTTAGGATGTATTTAAGCAATAAATAGAATGGATAAAGTTTTACACATCTGTGTTGGGGGGCTTGCCTTTGGAATATTCATCCGTTCATTTTTACGCTTCGGTATTTCGTTTTCTTTGTTTGTTGTTGTAATTTCCTTTGCACTAATGTTGTTTTTTATAATCCCCGGCCCCGCGGAGCGGGGCCGGGGATTACTTTTTTCACTTTTTATTTTTGCTTCAGCTCTTGGTATGCTACGTTTCGATGTCGCTGACAGATTGTCAGTGCGAAACGCTCTAGACTTATATGTCGGAAAACATGTTGTTTTGGAAGGACTGGTGTCAGACGAGCCTGACAGACGAGAGAAAGTAGCGCGTCTGATATTTACAGTTAGAAAGGTCAAGGTTGGAGATATTGAGAGAGAAGTAAATGCAGATATTTTGGTCACCACGGACAATATCCCACAGAGGGAGTATGGTGACAGCCTATCGCTTGTGGGTAAATTGGAGTTACCGAAGAATTTTACGGATGAAACCACCTTGCGTGAAGTAGATTACCGAAGTTACCTTGCGAAGGACAGTATTTATTACGAAATGTTTAAGCCCAAAATCACGGTTTTGGGGCAAAGGGAAGGGAACTTTATTTTGTCAGCACTGTTTACTTTTAAGAAGGCTTTTGTTGAAAACATAAATCGGGTAATTAAACAGCCGCACTCCTCTTTATTGAACGGTTTAATTGTCGGAGCTAAACAGTCCCTCGGAAAAAAGCTTTTGGAGGATTTCAGAACTGTTGGAGTCATTCATATTGTGGTGCTCTCTGGTTATAACATTACAATTATTGCTTACTTTATTGAATGGTTATTCAGCCGAGTCAGAAAAAACATTCGATTAATTTTAGCCACTTTAGGAATGGTTCTTTTTGCGATAATGGTCGGAGCAAGCGCTACTGTGGTTCGTGCGACCATTATGGCGCTTATTGTAATTTTGTCGAAGGCTACGGGAAGAACATATGTTGTGACCAGAGCGCTTCTTTTTGCCGGATTAGTTATGCTTATTCACAATCCGAAAATTTTGGTTTTCGATGTGTCATTCCAGCTTAGTTTTTTGGCAACTTTGGGTTTGATTTATTTTTCTCCATTGATTGAGCCTAGAGTTAAGTGGGTCACGGAGAGGTTTGGTCTACGTGGGGTAGTGGTGGCGACGGTGGCAACCCAGCTTTTTGTTTTGCCATTTATTCTTTATAAAACGGGGATATTTTCCATCGTTGCGCTTCCTGTGAACCTTCTTATTCTCGCGGTTATTCCTGCGACAATGATTTCGGGGTTTCTTGCGGGGATGGCAGGGTTTGTATGGAGCGTTCTATCACTCCCGTTTGCTTGGGTTGCCTATGCTTTATTGTCATATGAGCTCGGGGTAGTGGAGTGGTTCGCACACCTGCCGTTTGCTTCTGTTACTCTTAGTGATTTTCCGCTGTGGCTCGCGGTTGTTTGGTATGTTGGTTATCTGATTATTTATTTGAGGCTAAGAAAAGTCTCCTCCGCGACGTCCTGCGTCGCGGAGGAGACTTCCTTGACACATTTCTGATTTGCAGTACTCTATTGCAGGCAGTTGAACCCAAAATAATTATGAGAAAAAAAGTCAGTTTCCCTCGAGTCGAGGAGTGCGGGACATTTGTGGAAGTCCGTCACCTCCTTTCCAAAGTCAGGTGGAAGAGTCAAGAATACAAAGCTCTCATGCTTCGGTGGCGGGAGATTTGCAGGACCAAGATCCGTGAAATTCAGGTGTCATTTGATCCTCCATCAAAGCTCTGTCCTGTGCTTAGGGAATTGTACGGGCAGTGTCCATGTGGGAGTGCGGAAGAATTGGTGACTTACGGGTTTTGGCAGGCCTGCCAGCCTCATGATTCGGAATTGAAACTTTATCGCGCACGGATTATTAAGGAAGCGTTCACGGCAGGCAAGGCCCTTGATATCTGTCTTTGAAGTTTCATTAGCGAGAGTAACCCTCTCGTTTTTTTATTTCATATTTGCGGTTCGATTTTACCCTTTTAGCGTCACACAGTTCGTTCGTGAGTCTAGGCAATAGACAATTTTCTGTGTTATAGAAACGCAATCAACAGGCAATTTTCCTAAAGCCTGCTATCCTAAGACTTTAGGAAGTCTCCTTAATATGAATGCTATAAAACCTCTAGGTATCGAGGTCTATCTCTGTGTGCTTGAACAACTCATTTCGTGCGGGGGTTGGTACGGCGTTCCCGTCGGAAAGAGAATATTACTCAAACACCGGAATTTGCCGGACCTGCGAACACCTTTTGCAGTGATCGCATCGTTGCTCGGTAACTGTGTCGTCGGGAACAGTGAAGGGGAACGGTGGACAGCCGTTGAACGTTTTGTCACAACCACTGATCAAATTTCCCGCATTATCGACGCAGAAGATGGTCGAAATGGGTATGAGGGATATGATCATGCATTGCGCAGACAGTTGGAGAACATAATCGGCCTATATGCTTAATAAGCAGGATTGCTCTTTTTGGACTCGCGTCAGTTATCTGGCTCACCATTCAAACGGTCGGGCTATTTTTTTTGAATTTCTATTTAGAGGCTTCCAGAAAATTCCTTTCTACTACTTCCCAGTTTAGGTTTGTGAAGAAGTCTTTCACCTCTTACTTTGTTCGGGATCTAGCGGTAATGCTATTTGGTAGCGCGTAGATAGTTTTCCTCAATAACATTCCAATTTAAATTTGCGAAAAAATCTTCAACGTAATTTTTCTTTCCACTTGGTTGGTAATCAGCAACGTAAGAGTGTTCCCACATATCAAGAGCTAGTATTAAGTTTACGCCAGGGAGGTGACCTAGGTGTTGCTCATCTACCCAATATTGGATTAGTTTGTCGGTTTTTCTGTCGAAACCAAGCATTGCCCAGCCGACACCTCGGGTGGTCGCTAGGTTTTTGAAAATTTCTAGGAATTTCTCGAAAGAGCCAGTCCATTCGATAATTTTTTGGTAAAAAGGGGAGTTGGTGTCCTGCGCTTTCGGTCCACCTTCAAATTGTGAAAAATAAACTTCGTGGTTGCGCATACCGCCAAATTCAAACCCTTGCCTGCGGTAAGCTTCTCTTCTTGCGTATTCAGGGTTCGCCGTATTTTCCACAATCTCGTGGATCGTATTTAAGTTATTTACATATCCGGAGTAAAGCTTTAAATGTTCCTCTATGGTTTTTGCTGATATTCCCTTTAATTGTGGAATGTTAAATTTTTGAGCCTCAAATTTTGTCATATTTCTTATATTAACTCTTAATTTGGTTAGTATATCACAGGAAAATGATATAATTTTTTTATGGAAAGTGTAAGAAAAAATTTGCAATTATATTTTTTGGTTTTTCTTTTTGGTATAACAGTTTTAATTTGGTACGCAGTTTTCCGGGAAGATCGGCACGGAATTTTGACAATAGCATTTTTAGATATTGGTCAGGGAGATGCGATTTTTGTTGAATCACCGAGTGGCAATCAGATGCTAATAGATGGCGGGCCTCCATCAGGAGCTTTGCTCAGAGAAATTGGAAAGATGATGCCATTTTATGATCATTCCATAGATATGATAATGGTTTCCAATCCTGACAAGGACCATCTTGGAGGATTTGTTGAATTACTTAATTCTTACGAAGTTAATTTCGCTGTAGAGCCCGGTACAGTCGGAGCATCGTCTGAAGCAAGAACATTAGAAAAAGAAATTAAGGATAAAAAAGTAAAACTCTACATAGCGAAGAGGGGAGAAAAAATTATGTTGGGAGGCGGAGCGTATTTTGAAGTTTTGTTTCCCGACAGAGACGTTTCAGGAGTTTCCACCAACGACGGATCGATTGTCGGTCGGCTTGTTTATGGAAATACCTCGATAATGTTTACCGGCGATTCTCCACAGAATGTTGAGCAGTATTTGGTCTTGCTCGATGGTAAAAATTTAAAAAGTGATGTTTTGAAGGCGGGACATCACGGTTCTCGTACTTCCAGTTCAGAAGAGTTTGTTGGTTTTGTTTCTCCGTCCTACGCTGTCATTTCTGACAAGAAAGGGAATAGTTATGGTCACCCTCACAAAGAGACATTGGAAACATTTGATAAATTTGGAATTAAGGTGTTGCGGACCGATCAAGTGGGCACTGTTGTGATGAAGTTAGATGGTGAAAAAATCGTACTTCAGCAATAAAGTACCCTTCTTGTTCAGCTTTTTTGAGCTTAGCAATTTTAAGCTAGTCATAAGAGGACTTTCCAGAAAAAGATTTCTACCTTTACCCAGAATGACGGGTTCGACGGTGAGCCACATTTCATTTATCAGGTTTGCCTTAATAAAAGATGCGTTTGTTTTCGCCCCTCCAACCAGCAGGCCTTTTTTATATCCTCTTTTTTCCAGACTTTTTATGAGTGGAGCCAACGGAGTGTTGGAAAATTCAAGTTGGTTTTCAATTTTTTCCCTCTCGTATTTTTTGGGGTTTCCGGTAATAATCACTCTAAGATTTTTTTTAGAAAGCCTCATGTTTTCTTTTGCAGTCTCGTAAGTTTTTCTGCCCATAATAATCAAGGAGCTTTTTTTGATTAAGGCGGAAAAATATTTTAGGTCCTCTTTTGATGACCAGTCTTGAACATTTGTATTTTCCCCGGCGGTGATTTTGCCATCGGCTGACATAACCATTACTAAAATAATTTTCATATTTAAAGGGGGGTCTAGGGAGCAGAGTAAGGGGTTTAGTTTTCTGATTCGCACCAAACCCTAACCTCAGTAACCTTGGGCCTTGTTACTTTTGTTTTAGAAGTTTCAAACCAAGATAACTTAGAGGGGTATATAGAAAACCCATCAGTACTTTGTAAAGCCACCATGGGATTATAATACTTAGCATTGTGCTCCATGGGTATATTCCAGCGAAAGCCACAACTGTAAAGATAACAGTGTCGAGAAATTGCGACCAGAGGTTTGAAAGGTTTGAGCGAATCCAAAAATTATCACTACCAAATTTTTTCTTGAAGAAAAAAAAGGCGATAACATCTTGGTATTCGGCGATAGCGAAGGCAAGGAGGGAAGCGATGGAGATCCTGGCAGTTACTCCAAATATCACGTCATAGCTTCCGTGAGCCCAAAGTGTGGCCTTGTCTGTAGACCAAGGCATTAGATTTGAGAGAATTGTGTAAAACACAAAAAGGGCTGTGCTGACAAAACCTGCAATGACGAATTGTCGCGCCACTCTTTTACCATATATCTCTCCGACAATATCAGTCATTAGGAAGACAATTGGAAAAGAAAAAACGGCTACTGATAGATGTGTGCCAAAGAGGAAAGGCATTAGTTTTATACCCAAAGTATTGGCGGCAATTAGGGAAGTAATGTATACCGCCAGCGCGATAAGAAGTCTTGTTGGCCAAAGATTTGTTTGTGACTCATTCATGTAACTTAAAGAATACCCGCCTTGCGCTAAAGCGCAAGGCGGGTATTCTTTTTAAATTTTTGAATCTTAATTCTATTTAGATAAGCCCAGCCTTTTTTAGGGTGTTATATGCACCGTTCTTGTTGATGGTTTTGATAGCCTCGGTTGAAAGAGTAAGGCGGATTGATTTTTTGAGTTCAGGAATATAAATCCTTTTTTTCTGGAGATTAGGAAATTTCCTAACCATGCCTGTTGGGTTGAATTGTTGGGCGCGAGTGCGGTTGCTGTAGCCTCCGCCTACTTGCGAACCTTTTTTTGTTATCGGACAGGTTTTCATAAGTTTCGCCATATTAGCACAAATAATGTAAAATACGCAAATGGATTCATTTTTCTCAATTATTTTACTTATTATGTCCGTAGTTATTCATGAGATTTGTCATGGTTATGCAGCCGAGGCGTTGGGTGATCCAACTGCCAGATATGCCGGACGTTTAAGTCTTAACCCTTTGAAACACATAGATCCGATAGGTTCGATTATTGTGCCTTTTATACTTGCGATAATTCCTCCGCATATGGTTTTTGGTTGGGCAAAGCCGGTGCCGGTTAATCCTTATAATTTAAAAAATCAGCGATGGGGGGAGGTCTTGGTGGCTGCGGCAGGTCCAGCTTCCAATCTTTCTGTTGCCATTATTTTTGGGTTAGTGATTCGTTTTTCAGATTCTTTTGTTTTTTTGCCGGTATCATTTTTTAGTATTGCCACCTCTCTCGTGTTAATCAATCTTTTGTTGGCTGTTTTTAATCTTGTTCCTATACCACCTCTTGATGGGTCCAAAATATTTTTTGGTTTTATACCATATCGTTTTGTGGGAATTAAAAACTGGCTTGAAAGCAATTCTTTCTTGATGATTCTGATTTTTATTTTTTTTGTTTGGCAGTTCGTCGATCCGTTAGTTTTAAAATTGTTTCATTTGATTACAGGTGTGAGTTTGTAAAAATTACTTCTGTTTAATGTTTGCAAGTTAAATTATAAATGAAAACAGCATTGGTACTTGGTTCTGGAGGGATGTGCGGGTCATACGACGCAGGTGTAATGACTGAATTGGGACGAACTATCGGTCCTAGGTCGTTTAACGCAGTTTTTGGGGCATCTTCCGGCGCCATTGTTGGAATGTATTTTGCAGCGGGCTCTGTTGATGCCATGGAAAGAGTTTGGCGTAAACACGTTGACGGTAGAAAGATGGTGAATGTTTATAATCCATTTTTTTTCCGCAATATTCTTGATTTAGAATCTTTAGTCAGTTTATTTAAAAGACCAAAAACACGATTGTCAGTTGAGGCGCTTTTTAAAAATGGAGCTGTGCCAGTTTATTATGCAGTCACTCGTTTGCCGTCGGGAGAGTGCGAGCACTATCAGGTTAATTCAAAAGATATTTTTGAAGCTATCCGCGCGACGGCCGCAATACCGCTGGCTCACCGAAGAGTAAAGCTTCACGATTCATATTATGTTGATGGCGGACTTTCAGATCCTTTGCCGGTTAGGGCGGCACGAAAGGCAGGGTTTGAACGCGTTGTTGTTGTGTTAAACGATCTAGAAAGTGGTCTTGTCGGTAAGAAGTGGAATCAGTTGCGTAGATTGTTTCCTCACCCGCTTATGCATCTTGTTGAAACATATGCCGACAGACGTCACCAGCTTGTGAAAGAGATTGAACACGATAAGGACGTTTTTATTATAAGACCAAGTTCTTGTTTGCCACTTATAAACCATTTGGATACAGACAAAAAGCGTATTAATGAATGTGTTGACATGGGAATTAAGGATGCACAAAATTACTTGCCTAAACTTAAAGCTTTTTTGGCTGAAGGGATGTTTGGTGATCGTTGAGACCAATGTAAAATCAAAAGAGGGTTGCTTTTTAAGGCCTTTTATATTACATTACTCCAACTAGCGTATGCCGACGATTAATCAACTTATAAAGCGAGGACGAGTCACACCAAGGCGAAAATCTAAGACGCCTGCTTTGACGCGTTCATTCAATGTACTTAAAAATCGCCCAGTAATGTTCAACGCTCCTTTTAAGAGAGGGGTTTGCACCAAAGTTACAACTAAAACTCCCCGTAAGCCTAACTCGGCTATCAGAAAGATTGCCCGCGTTCGTTTGACTAACGGCATGGAAGTCACAGCGTATGTCCCTGGTATTGGCCACTCACTTCAAGAACACTCAGTAGTTATGCTTCGTGGGGGACGCGTTAAGGATGTTAACCTTCGATACACAATCGTCCGCGGCGTATTGGATGCCACAGGTGTAGATAAGAGAATGAAAGGACGCAGTCAGTATGGGGCGAAGAAACCAAAGAAGGCATAATTTTTCAATCCCTCGCCGGCAGACCGGCTCGGGACGAAGATTTTGTAACACTCAAAGTCATCGCTAACAAAATCAATCGCATGAGAAGAAAACATAAAAAGACAAATATCGTTAAACCAGATTCAAAATACAGTTCCGAAAAAGTCGGGAAGCTTATTAACTATGTGATGATGGCGGGTAAGAAGAATGTTGCTCGAACAGTTGTTTACGGAGCTTTTGATGAAATAAAAGAAAAGACCAAGACAGAAAACCCAATGGAAGTTTTTGATACTGCTTTGAAAAATACCGGACCGGTTATGGAAGTTCGCTCTCGCCGAGTGGGAGGTGCCAACTACCAAGTGCCTGTGGAAGTTCGACCTGAACGACGTCTCGCTCTTTCGATGCGCTGGATAATCGAAGCCGCTCGAAGTAAGAAGGGTAAACCTATGCATATTAAGCTCGCAGATGAACTGATCGCTGCCTCAAAGAACGAAGGTGAAGCGGTACGCAAGCGCGAAAATACTCACAAGATGGCGGAAGCCAACAAAGCATTCGCACATTTTGCTTGGTAATTTTAAGCGCGAAGAGCGTAGAAATTCCAGTCGCAAAAAGTAGCGTCCCGAGTTGAATAAACATTTTCCAAACAGTGAGGGGAAACGTTTTGCTCGGTAATTTAAGGAGTCATCTGGTGGATTTCTAAAAATAAAATGATATTTGGCTCTGGTACAAAAACTAGGCAATGGACTCTTTCAGACGGAAGGGTCTTGGTTCTTGTCTGGCGGTATTCTCATTTTTTTTTCTGTCCCATAGCTCATCATTTAAGTTGGCACGTTTTAGGAGATAAACGATCTGAGGATAAAAAAATTAGTCGAGAGGAAGCAATTAATTTAATGTCAGGTGTAATACCCGAACCTTCATTCTGGGAGATGAGGGGCGGTTATGTTTTGACAGCCTTGATATTTCTTGCGGTGGTTTGGAGTAAAAGTCGATAAAGTTTTCATGAAAACTTCTTCCTCAATGTCCGTCAGTCTCATAATTTTGCAGATTCTCTACTGCCTTTTTCTAATTTCATCGTTTTTAAATGCATGTTTCAGAATTAGTACATATTCAAGTGTACCAAGTATCATACAAGTCGTATTTTATGTACCGATTGTGTATTTTTTATTCAAGCGAAAAAAGATAGCTTATAATTTGGTTACGGGGTTTGAGGTCGCTAGACTTATTTACACCATAGTCGCTGTGACCGCCTTTTTCCCAGGATACTTCCAGTTCGCCTATTTTAATTATAATCTCGCGGCCCTTAAGGTGATTGTTCAGATAGTTATTCGTCCGATTATTTTGTTGATTTTGGTAAGAAAAAGCAAACCTGTTTTGATTCAGTAGGGAAGAAGGGTTGGGGCGTAGCAAGGCTTAACCTTGCTAAAATTTTTCAACGTTTTACAAAATAAAAAAAGTCAGCTGGTTTTTTTGATAATTCCAAAATGGAGGGTAGGCCTTGCTTTTTTTGCTAACTGTGTTAATCTATTTTTGGATATAGTACTTTTTATTCCTGATAGAATAACCCATCAAAAGCCAAAGCGGGTAAATATTAAGTTACCGTCGGACTGGTAGAATAGTGGGTGAAAAATCCAGGCTCTGTAAGGGGATCAAAGCGAAGGCTCTTACTTAGAAATTTAAAAATAATTCGCTAACACCGCACTAGGGATTTTCTCTAGTGCGGTTTCTGTTTTATTTTTTATATTTCAAGTTTAGTAAGGTGAGGCTTTGTTAACCCCAGTCGCAAAATGTAGCGTCCCGAACTGAATAAACATTTTCCAAACAGAGAGGGGAGACATTTTGCTGGGTAGTTCGGTAGTTAAAAGTTGAAAGTGTAAAGTGAAAAGTAAAAAAGCGGGACAGCCCGTTTTTTTCCGATTAGAATACAATCTATTGACATATTTACTTTCTAGTGCATTATAAGTAAGGATTTTCGCTTGCTTTGTGCTGGCTGAACTTTGAAATCCTGGTCTGTTCTCCAGGCGGAGATGGCTATTCTTTGCGTATACCAGGGGACATTGCCTCTAAAGTTTAATATGAAGGATCGGTATGGAACAAAAGGAAGAACAGTTCAAAATTCTCCGTGAAAAGATGGGAAATTTGCTCACGGAACTCAGGAGCGACGGGCATGAGATTGCTTGTCAAGAACTTCTTGATGCATTGCGGAACAAGGATCACCTTATTCCGGTTACTATTACCGATTTGATCAATAAGGCTGTTACAAATTATCGTGATCTGTTGGAGAAGCACTCCGGAGGATTTAACATTGAAGCTATGCAACTGGCGCTGGATCGGTCGGAGTTCGCGGTTGAACAGTTTGCGTTGTTGCGCCGGCGGGTTGAAGCAAAGAGTTCTGTTATTACCCGTCGAGTCAGGGTTAACCGCGGCCTTACGCCTCAAGAAGCTCTGGACACTACTGTTCATGTGCCATACATCCATGACAAAAGTATGCTTGAGACCATGCCTAGAGGCGAGGGTGACGAGGTTGAAGTTGTGTTCTTTAGGTTCGGCCTTTCTAAACACAAAGGTTCTGATAACATCAAGAAATGTTACGATTCGAAAGGACTTAAACCCGCCGACCCGTATTCTCTCATTGCTGTAAATGCAGACGATTCCACCTTTGCTGATGACCTTTCCAACGTCACTTGTTGGGAAGGCACTGATGGAGAATTGTGTTTCATTTCGTTTCGTCGTTATGACGAAAAACGTCGCGTATACGTCATGAGGCCCATAGGCACTCCTGGGCGTGGCGACTGCTGGGTTGCTGGTTTCCGTAAGTAAGGGCTAGCGAGGTTGAGTCTACCAATAACACTCCACACAAGGATTCCTTCACGGGGTCCTTTTTCTTTTTCCGTTTTGTCCAGGTATGTTGCTCGTGGTACAATTTCACAAATGGCGAAGAAGGTAAAAACAATTGATGAAAAAATTGAGGAACTGGCTGTTATTACCCAGCGAGGTTTTTCAGATTTGGAGTCTAAAATGGTTAAAGGATTTGCCAATGTTCATGAAGAGATTAAAGAAGTAAAAGAAACGGTGGATAGAATCGAATACAGAGTAAATACTCACGATAGAAGGATTGAAAATCTTGAGGACAAGGTGCGAGTCATAAGCACCAAGGTTGGATTGCAGAAGGCCTAGAGAATTTTGCTTTTTTCCTCAATATACGTTAATGTATTGGCACGCTAATCGGCGCCTTTTCTTTTTACTTAAATCATTAATCTTAAATCTGTTTTATATATGAACCGTGATTATCCATTAGATAAAGTTAGGAATTTCGGGATTATAGCACCCATCGTCGCCGAGTACGGCTCTTTGAGAACCCACGGTTCTCAACGCTCGCAGACTCACTGCTCTCCTCGACGGGAAAACTACAGTTTTCCCGACCCCTTTCGCCCAATGTGCGCTTAATTAATTTTATATTACGAAACATATATGAACAGAGATTATCCATTAGATAAAGTTAGGAATTTCGGGATTATAGCGCATATCGACGCAGGAAAGACCACCACTTCCGAGCGTATTTTGTTTTATACCGGAATGATTCACAAAATTGGTGAAGTCCACGAAGGTGAGACTACTACTGACTGGATGGAGCAGGAGAGGGAGCGGGGTATTACTATCACCGCTGCCGCTATTACTTGTTTTTGGAATCCGACCTATATGCCGAAGGGAGATAATTCTTTCAAGCACCGTTTTAATATTATCGATACCCCAGGACACATCGACTTTACCGTAGAGGTGAAGCGTTCCCTTCGTGTACTCGATGGTGCTGTCGTCGTCTTTGACGGAGTTGCTGGCGTCGAGCCTCAGAGTGAGACGAACTGGCGTTATGCAGAAGAGGGTAAGGTGCCTCGCATTTGTTTCATCAATAAGTTGGACCGCATGGGCGCATCTTTCGAATTTTCTTATAAATCAATCCTTGAGCGTCTTTCAAAAAATGCCGTTCGTATGCAGATCCCTATCGGACTTGAAGAGCATCATGAGGGTGTCATTGACCTTTTGAAAATGAAAGCTTATCACTTTGATGGTGAGAAGGGTATCAATGTTATTGAAGGGGAAATTCCCGCTGACTACCTTGAGGAAGCCAAGAAATATCGCGCCGAACTCGTAGAACGAATTGTCGAACACGAGGATTCTTTGATGACTCAGTATCTTGAAGGCAAGGAGATTGCAATTGATGTGTTGAAAGGGACTCTCCGAAAGGCAGTTATCGATAACAAAATTTTCCCTGTATTCACTGGTTCTGCTTTGAAAAATAAGGGTGTTCAGCTCGTGCTCGATGCCGTTGTGGAATACCTTCCTTCTCCCTCGGATATTGTCGCGGTTAAAGGAGTCAATCCAAACAATAATGAAGTGATAGAACGTAAGCCTTTGGATAGCGAGCCGTTTTCAGCGCTCGTGTTTAAGCTCCAAGCTGACCCTTTCGTAGGCCAATTGAACTTCTTCCGCGTTTATTCCGGAACCGTTGAATCTGGCAGTTACATTTACAACTCAACGACGGGTAAGAAAGAACGATTGGGCCGTATTGTTCGTCTTCAGGCCAATGAACGTGAAGAAGTGAAGAAAGTGTATGCGGGAGAAATTGCTGCCGCTGTTGGTTTGAAAGATGCCCGTACTTCACACACACTATGTGATGAAGACAAACCGATTGTTTTGGACCCGATTAAATTTGCCGAGCCGGTTATCTCCATGCGCATTGAGCCGAAGACCAAGGCTGACCAGGAGAAAATGGGTTTTGCTTTGAAACGACTTACTGATGAAGACCCTACGTTTAAAGTTTGGTCTGACGCTGAAACCAATGAGACCGTTATCAAGGGTATGGGAGAACTTCAACTTGAAATCATGGTGGACCGCATGAAGCGAGAGTTTTCTGTGGAAGCGAACGTCGGAAAACCTCAAGTGGCCTACAAGGAAACCATTCAAGGTGCAGCTGAGGCTGAACACAAATACATCAAGCAGTCCGGAGGTAAGGGTCAGTACGGCCACGTTAAGTTAAATATCAAACCGCTTGAGCCAGCTCCTGAAAAAATCCCGAAAAATGTCAGCCGTTATGATGATTTCGAATTTGTAAACTCAATCAAGGGAGGTGTGATTCCAAATGAGTTTATTCCTGCCGTTGAAAAGGGTGTTCGAGAGGGAATGGAGAGGGGAATTGTCGCTGGTTACAAGTTGACCAATATTTCTTGCGAACTTACTTACGGTTCTTACCACGATGTCGACTCGTCTGAAATTGCTTACAAAATTGCCGCCTCTCAAGCTTTTCAAGATGCCGCCAAACGCGCGCGACCAGTTATTCTCGAACCAATTATGAAAGTGGAAGTAGTTACACCGGAAAAATTTATGGGAGATGTTACTGGACATTTATCCTCAAAGCGCGCCGCCATTGAAGACGTAGGGGAGAGGGGTATGAACAAGGTTATCAACGCCAAAGTGCCGCTTGCTGAAATGTTCGGTTACATTACAACTCTTCGCTCGATGACTGAAGGACGAGCTGGATATACAATGGAGTTTGATCATTATGAAGCGGTGCCAGCGAACGTGGCACAGACTATTATTGAGGCAAGAAAGTAGTTTTTAGATAGAGCTTTAGATGTATAAAAAAGACCGCGAAGACAGGATGTCTTCGCGGTTTGGTTTTGTAAGTTTTTGTCTGTCATCGACTGTAACCGAGACCCAAGATGAGACGTCTCATAAGAGTTAAGTCAAGCGTGGTTAATCCACCATTTGCGTTGATATCCGCTTGGCGGACCTGGAAATTCCTTAGGATCCTTGTTCCAAGAATTCCCGCTCGTGCAAGTTTTATGTCCACTGTGGTTAGTTTCCAATCGTAATTTACGTCACCGACAGGAAGCGTGAGAAACAACCCTTTCAGATATGCTTCCAATGCTGCTACATCCCACTCATCAAGTTTACCATCAGGGAACACATCCAGACGCACTATCCAACCGGGATCCAAACCAAAGTCAAAGGGCGCGCTGAGCAAGGTCTTTAACATCCCGAGGTCCACTTCATCTATAGTTCCATCTCCGTTGGCATCGCCCACTGGATGTTGTGGTACACGCCGGATGACGGACAGATGTCATGGCGGGAGCGTTGCTTTTACGCGCGCTCCCGATGTAACTCCGGTGAAGATGTTCTCTCTATCGTCGTCAAAGACAATCGACACCTCATCACCGGTCTGAAGCCCGTTATCGTATTCCAGAATGAAGCGGAACTCGCGTTCTGTGTTTTTAGGGAATTCCCACGCTTGCATCAAGTTGAATGATACATGGTAGGAGGTTACTGCCGCGTCAACCTGCCATGGGATCAGAACGGATTCAAGAGAAGTCCCTCCGCTTGTTAGCTTCGGATGGATCAGTCCGTTTCCGATCTGAAACCGGGTTGATGGGTCTGCTTGTACCCTAAAGCTGACGATACCCCCTTGGAACGGTTCACCTGTCGTTGCGACGGAAAACGCAAAAAAGGTATCCGTCCCGTCTCCTTTTTCGCTTATCGAAGGTGTGTACACCTTCGTGATGGCGACCTCGCCGTGCTGGATAACATGTAGTATGAACGGGCCAGTCGGTTGAAGTGTTATTGCAGCGCTTTGCGCGCTTGCCATTCCGGTAATAATAAATGACCATGCCTGATTTTCCTGCACTCGCCACTGGTAGGTGCCCGTGATGTTGCTTCGCACATCCACCCGCACTTGAATAGTTTTTATGGTTCCTTTCGGTACGATAAAACCATTGCCGTCCAACGTGAATGTTTGTGCGCCGAACCGTGTTGGGTTCAGCACATTGTAGCCGGTGGTTACCGATGTTGTGTCACCGTACAGACGAATATTCGTTAAGTCCGTAGCACTAGTCGCTTCGTTGAAGCGGTAATCTCCCGGAATAACGGATACGCGAATATCTTCGCTTGATTGCGTTGCGTCAAAGACATACGAGCCGAAGGAAACTTGCTGTGACCCCGCTATCACCGTCTGTTCACCCGAAGTGAACGAGACGGTAAGGGAGGGTCCACGGACGGTCATCGTTTGTCCGATAATCAGTCCAGTAGCCGAAGCCGATTGCGGAAGTGGTGTGCCGTTTAGGTCGGTTACGGTCCATAAACTAGGGGCCGTTCCTGTTACCATCTGTACGTTCACCTGAAAGGATGTTTCCACATTCCCTTTGAGAAAGAGTGCATTCGTCCCTTCCGGTAAGGCGATGACATCGGTGAAGGTAATGCTTCCTACCTCACCGAGAGGAGGTCCCTCAAAGAGATACTTGTGGTCCACCGGGCCCGCGATAACGGTACCTTCTTTGTTGACCAACACGAAATTTGACACGTTGGTAACTCCTCCGCCACTTTCGGTTCCGATGTAGAATATTTGGCTTGGCGAAAGTATCGCCCCGCCCGTTACTACCGCAAGGTAGCTCCCGAATAGTTGGTTCGGTATCCCCAAAGCAATGTTCTGATTTGGAACCTGTTCGTTTTTGCGAATAGTGAGTTGAGGCGTTGCGTTTCCGAGTACCGTCATACACACGAGCATAATGCCCGCAATTATTTTTTCCATTTTCCGTCCTTTCGTTTCTGATTTTGGTTATTGAATTGTCGAGAAACCGTTATTTGCAAACGCAAATAGATAATGGTAGCTTGAAAGATTTTTTGGTTTTGGCAATTTTTGCCACAATCTGCACGCTTGTACTGTGGTTTGTGTGTATGATTCACTTCCTCAACCTGGGTGTGATATTGGTCATACCTCTAGGTTTTTTTATGGGGCTGGTGCTTGGAAGGACGTCTTTCTCTTTGCGCGGAGCGTTACTCGTTGCTCTCATAGCAGGACTTGATGTCATCGTTTTCTCAGAGCCCAGTCAGTCATTAATGATTCGTATTTTCGTCAGTTTGGTTTATATGGGAGTGTTTCTTTGTGGTTTTTTTCGAAGGAAGAAAATTTGAAGGACATACCAAAAGCTTTACAGTTAATGTAAAGCTTTTTTATTTTTGTGATCAAGGAGTGCTTGGACGAGTACCCTCGAACACAATTGCTAAGCGAAGCCAAACTACTGGTCTAATGTTCCAGGCGACTATCTTTTCTTGGGAATTCCTCAAGAAGTTCGTTTGAATAGTAGAATTCAGCGGATAATCCACCGAAACTGTAAATTTTTTCTCCTATTTTAATTTCCGAACCGCCAACTTGGGGATTAATGTTGGGAGTCGAGTGTTCAAAACCAATGTTGAACAGGGTGCTTAAAATTTCCGGGCGGTTTGATATGTCAAAACCCGCCTTTTGCCATTGGGTCTCGATTTCTTTGAGATATAGACCGGTATATAGATAGGAATAAAATCGACTATTTTCATCGGTAATCCGTTTAAACCGCTCAGAGTCGGGGTCGCTTGTTATAGGATTCAGAAGTTTTTCAAAATTTTTACCTAAATAGTACGGTGAAGAGGAGTTCTCGAGATGTTTTTCGATCTCGATGGCCGTTTCTTGTTTCAAACCCATGACGCCCCATGAAAATTGCGATTGGTTGCCTAAAATTTTAAGAGGGGAGAAGACTGTTTTAAATATTTCCCGGTTAGTGTAAAAAAGTCTAAGTTGTTCTGAAACCAGTTGCGATACGATTAGTCGGGCGGTTACGCCGGCGAGAGTGGCCGCTCTTTCGATATCAACCTTGTCCTTAGTGACTGCCGTTTCGAATACCTGCCACTCTTCGCCATCGGACCAAGCCGGTTTTGATTCGATGTTTCGGTAGAATCCCTCTCTTTGGTTGTCGATGATTCCTGTTGTATTTGTTAATCCGAATTTCACGGCAAAAAAACCCGCAACTAAAATAAAACCGATAATCGCAAATAAGTACAAAAGCAATTTCCAAATATTTTTTAAGTTCATATAGTCCATTATACAAGATTTTGTTAATCATTGTTGAATTGTGATTAATGTGGTACTCTTTGGCAAGGTTATTCTATTAATTAAAGTTAGTACTAAAAATAAATGTTTAAAAAAACTCTTATTGTCGGAATGTTGGTTTTCTCTTTTGTAATAGCGCCGGTGACGTTTGCATCTGTTAATGTAGCTGATGAACTTCAGTCTCAAATTAGCAACATTTTGGCGCAAATTCAGAGACTTCAGGCACAACTTAATGCATCACAAGGAACTCCTGCTGTCTCCGGTGGTTCTACTGGGGATTACTCCGGTACAACTTCTGCATCTGGTAGTTTTTGTTATACATTTACTAAAAATCTTTCCGTAGGAAATCAGAGTGTCGACGTGACTAATCTTAGCAGCCTTCTTGTTAAAGAAGGGTTTTTAGACCGCGACGAGGTTTTTCAAGATGGAAGAACAGTTTTAAATTATAACGAAAATACAGCCGCCGCTGTGGTTGATTTTCAAACTAAGTACGGTATCAAAAAGACCGGTACTGTAGGGCCAGTCACAAGGGCGAAACTCAATAGTTTGTATGGGTGTACCACATCTACTACACCTGCGTCAGCAACAAACCCTTACATAGGAAGCATTAATCCATCTTCCTCTCCAGTTGGTACAACGATTGATATTAGAGGTAGTGGGCTTAACGGATTTGAGGGAGATGTGTATTTCTTTTTTGTTCGTTCAGACGGAAAGACGTTAAGATTGCCAGGAGTTCTATCGCAACAACTGAATGGTGGTGCGGTCGGTGCGCAGACTGCTCGTGTTACCTTAAAAGAGCCTTGTCAACAAGGTCAAACAGTATACGGAGACTATTCCGGTATCCCCTCAGTTTGTGACTATGTTCAATTTACGCCAGGAATTTATAAGGTTTACACAAAGCCGTGGAGTCAAGTAAGCAATACAGTTTATTTTACAGTATCATCTCCAACAAATTCTACCTCTGATGCTACGGTTGTAATAAATGGTTCACCAAGATTGGAATTAACTTACGATTCAAGCAACAAGGAGGTGTTACTCACTTCCGCGTTTGATGTTACCGTTTCCGCGGGGAGTAAAGGTGTAAATCTGTACAAGGTCTGGGGCGGCGTAGATTTCAAAGGTCAAGATGGAAACTCGGTAAGTACCAATTCGCAGTCCAATACTGTTTTGACGTTACTCACGTCAAATATTGATAGCACGGTTGATGATCATGGCCAACCTATGTTTGTTTTGCCTGCGGGTAGAATCGTTCAGTTTAAGGCTGTAACTACTATAAATCCTAGGCAGATGTTTGCGGGTACTTATACCGCCTCGTTGTATGCAGTTTGGGCGAATACAAGCAAGTTTATTGGTAATTCTTTCAATCTGATTGCACCACCCAATTCAACTAATTCCAAAACCATCGTCGGAGAAACCTCCCCTTATATCAGTTCAATAGACACCACTTCGGTTCCAGGTACCTCGATTGTGAAAGGCACACGTTTTTCGCCGGCGAACAACTTCATCGTTCTTGTCAACAATAGCTCTTTTGGCCCGGTTCCCAGTACTAATAACGGCACCACTATAAACTTGAACCTTTCCGGATTTAACCCTGCGCCGGGCGGTCAGCCGTTGCAGGTTATTAATGCCGATATGGGTACAGATACGGGCAAGAGTAATGTTGTGTGGGTGACTATTGGGGGAACAACTCAACCCCTCTCACCCCTCTTAGTTGATGCTTCCATCACAATCAATGGTTCACCAAGATTGGAATTAACTTACGATTCAAACAATAAAGAGTCTCAGTTGACCGCGACATTTAATACAACGGTTACTGCAGGAAAGTCAGATTTGACCTTGTATACAAAGAGCGCAAATGCTAGTTTCTTTGACCAAAGCAATAATTCCGCCTATCCAAATTCATTAAATATGAAAGTTGGAGTGGCGGCTGGTGAAAAGACCGATGCGTACGGTAGAAATTACACTGTGGTCCCAGCGGGCAAGAGTGTTCAGCTTACGGCTGTTCTTACTGCAAATCCAAAACAAATGTTTGCTGGTACATATTATGCAAAATTGATGCATCTCAATGCTAAAGGTTCGGATATAAATGATGTTGTCAATATCCCTGTTCCTGCTGTTCAGGCAAGTCCAATGACTATCGTTGGTGAAGTGTCGCCTTATATAAGTACTGTAACGCCTTCTGCCATCAATAACATAATGATTATTAGTGGTGTTCGTCTTGATTCGATTGCCGATGTAGTTACGATTGGCACAAGAGAATTTACTCCAACTGGTGCATATGGAAATGGTACCGGTATCCAATTAATTCCCACTGGGCTTTCGGCAGGTTCTTACCCTCTTTTTGTTACGAACCTTAATCTGGGTCGCGAAGCTGGCAAGAGCAATGTGGTGTGGGTGACAATGGGGGGAGGGTCAAGTTCAGCTATTACTATCGTAAGTCCGAATGGGGGAGAGAAATATTTGACTGGAGGTAACTCCGAAATCAGGTGGTGGACATCAAATTTCTATACCGGATCAACGGTTTATATTGAACTTAGGCCCGACAATCCTAACATCGGTTCCGTTAGGAAGATTGCTGTAGTTCCTTATAGAAATGTGTATTATTTGTGGAATATTCCAAGTGATGTGGTTCCTGGCCAATATAGAATTGAAGTTTACAAAGCAGATCAGAACGGAAATATTGACCCTAACGAATCAGCTAAGGATATAAGCGATTCCGCTTTCATTGTTGGTTCAGGGTCAACAGTTTCTTCTTCACGTCGCGAATCCATCCGACAAATGTATCCATCACTTTTGAAACGAGATGCGGATACAGGAGGTTTGGATTACTGGGATAATAGCGGTCTCTCCCTAGATCAAGTGAGGAGTGGAATTCAATCAAGTTATGAATATTCCACTAAACAATCTATAGCGTCTATTTATCGTAATTTGCTTGCTCGTGATCCAGATGATGCAGGTCTTGCTCATTGGTATGGTTTGGTGTACGAACAGCATCAAACGCTGGAGCAAGTAAGACAGGGGATTATGAGTAGCGCGGAGTATCAGGGACGTAATTTAACATCTACAACATTGCAAGTTGTTTCTCCAAACGGTGGACAATCATATGTTTCAAGCGACAGTATTACAGTAACAGCGAAACTTATTCCTG
The DNA here is from genome assembly GCA_009695005.1 of Candidatus Tayloriibacteriota bacterium. Taxonomy (GTDB): domain Bacteria; phylum Patescibacteriota; class Minisyncoccia; order Phycocordibacterales; family SIBU01; genus SIBU01. Next base: position 4,930 of record SIBU01000003.1, on the reverse strand, counting down.
GCGGAATTCACTATATAAATCTTGCCGATCAATCAAGAAGCACTTCTTACGAACTTGCTAGCCGTGTAGTAGGTCCCTCTTCAGGTACATATACATTTACAACAAAAATTCCAACTCAACTCGGTGTAGTGTCGGGCAGTCAGTTTAAGATTGAAGTGTGTGGTGGGGGAGCTTCAAGTTGTGATTTCAGTGATTCTTATTTCACTATCATTACCCCCACAACTGCTGTAACTCAAACATCTAAACCCACAATTTGTGCATCTTACGGTGATTTCAATTTGGACGGTGTTATTTCTCAGGCGGATGTTGATCTAATTCGCGCTCACGTTCTTGGTACGAAATCTCTTGACTCAAAACGCCAACTTGATGCTGATTTGAACAATGACGGTAATATCAGCTCTCTGGATAGCGCGTATATCTCAGGTTATCTTGCGGGTACTCAAAGTACGTTCCCAATTTGTTCAGTGACAACTAGCTCCGGATCTGTAAATGTAACATCACCTGTCCAACCAACAAGTGCTTTGATTTTTCAAAATGCGAAAAACATTCAATTCACTAAAATAAAACTTTGGGCAGGAAGTAGTAATGTGTTGATTACTGGTTTGGTAATAGAAAAAATTGGCAATGGTTCCGATAATATATTATCAAGCGTTGCTATTTTGGACGAAAATGGCACTCGGGTGGGTTCTGGAATGCTTAACTCAAATCATCAAGCAAATATAAATTTTTCTCTTCCAATTGGCGCCACCGCCTCAAGGACTTTTACAGTTGTTGGAGATGCCTTTTGTAATCTTTCTCAGTATGCGGGCACTCAAATTTCTCTAGCTTTGGTTGGAGTACTTACTCGGGCCAGCGTTTCCGGTTCATTTCCGATAACTGGTGCGTTGAATACTGCAACGGCAGCAACTCCAATACAGGATCCATCAACACAGCCATGTGGAGCGATTGAAACTACAATTGACGGTTACAGGTCCACTCAACCTGCAATTACCATCAGCAACTCTTCTTCAGTTCCGGCCCAAAATGTTGCCGTCGCCACTCCCGCGCAACCACTCGGAGGGTTTGATGTGACAGTAACTGGTGGAAGCGCAAGTATTTCATCGTTAGATTTTAACCTTAGTCCTGCTTCTCTTGTGCCATACATAACCAATATTTCCATTTACGATTCGAATGGTCGTGTTGTTGCCGGTCCTGTAGACGCTCAACAGATTAGCGGGCGATACCCGATTCGTTTTACAGATTTGATCACTGTTCCTACCGGTAAAAATACATATACAGTTAAGGGAAAGTTAAACAGTAGTGTTCCAAGCGGCCAAGGATTTAGTTTGACGCTTGGCGGTTCAATTACTGATTTGTCCCATTTGTTATCGGCCTCTTACCCTGTATATCTGAGTAATATGACTACTTCAGATCCTACGGGAAGAATCGAAACTCTAACCTCCAAACCTCTCGCTTGCGGAACGATCGGTAATTTAACCTCAACTATTGGTGACGTAAACTTTGATGGAGTAATTTCGCAAGCTGACATTGATCTAGTTCGTACTTATGTGTTGGGAACGCCTAATCTTTTGAATACTCAGCAAAGAGTTGCGGATGTTAATCTAGATAAAAATGTAAGTTCGCTTGACATTACTTATATAACACAATATTTGAATGGACAAATTAGCACTTTCCCAGCTTGTAACATTCCGACACCGACAGTTGAATTTACTGTAAATGGTTCATCGGCTCCAATGATTTCTCCGAGTGGAACTGCCACAATTACATGGTCAGCACAGAATGCTAGTTCTTGTACTGGGTTTGGGTTTAGTCAAACATTTTCTGATGGAACAACTTGGACAGGAGGAGCACTTCCAACTTCAGGTTCAAAGTCATTCACGATGCCTAATGTTTCCAATGTAAATATTGGAATTCAGTGTTGGGAAAATACTCTAACTCCAACGGCAAACGCTCAAAAGGAAGTTAGGATTAACCTTGGACCAACTCCGATAGTTACCCCTCCAGTTCCTACCTCACTTTCCTTCGTTTTAAATAGCACCGTTGAAAACCGCGCTGGAGCGTGGGGACAGTTCCGTGCCGGAATCGGGAACGTTAATACCTCACCTGATGATTGGAACTGGACCGCGACGCTCTACGTGCCAGCATCTAAGGTAATAAAATCTTTCAAGATGGATCATGGTAATGAACACTGGTCTACTGATGGTAGTGCGGATTACCCCTTGGTTGTGGTTGAGGGTGGGGCACAGCTGAATACCGCTTTAGGACAGACAATAATTGCCGATGGAAATCAAACCTTTAGACTTTTTGCTCAGAAGGAGTCCACAGTATTTAATGGTTCTACTCTTACAGTTACATTTACAGATGGCACTTCAATTTCAGCATCAGTAAGAGCCTCTGGTACTGCTTCCTTACAAAATTTGCAAATGGCTAACGCACTACAAAGTGTCAGAGCCACTCTTGAGGGTATTAAAGCTTCGCTTGGGAGATAGACAGGAAGATAGATAGATAAATTAAATTTAAAACAAAACCCCTCGGACGTTCCACGTCCGAGGGGTTTTGTGCTATCCCCATTTCTATCCCCCCCAGTATATTTTAGAAAAATTAAATGCTAAACTTACAATGGTGTTTATTAATGTTCTCAAATTATTAATAATTATTTGCTATGTTTAAAAAAACTCTTATTGTCGGAATGTTGGTTTTCTCTTTTGTTTTCGTTTCTGCTGCTTCGGCAGAAACTGTCGCTGAATTGCAAGCACAAATTCAGGCCGTATTGTCTCAAATTACAACTTTACAGACGACGCTCGGTCAGACATCTGGTTCTCAAGTTCCAGCTCCAGTTGTGGCGCCAGTTCAAACACCTGTTTCATCAGGCTCCAAACCCCTTGTCTGCGGAGCTCTAGGTGACGTAAACAGCGATGGTGTCATTTCAACAGCGGACTCAGACAAAATTAGAGCCCACGTTGTAAGTATCACCCCTCTTTCAGTTTCCGAACAATCCCGTGCCGATGTGAATGCAAGTGGAAGTATTACAACTTTAGATATCAGTTTAGTTAAACAATATATCAATGGGACCCAAACAACATTTGCTGGGTGTAAAAATTTAGGAACAGCAACCAGTACCCCTTCTTTGCTAGTTAGCGCATCAACAAATCCCCCAATACAAGATACAGTTAGAGGGGCTCGAGGAGTAAATTTTGCAAATTTTCAGTTTAGTGCAGCAACTTCAAGTGAAGATGTGAGATTTTCTACCATTCCAACTCATTTGTATACATTGGAAGCCACTCCGGACGCTTTAAATTCATGCCAACTTTTTGATGGCAATGTTGCGCTTAATACTGGTAGTAATGTGCTCAATCCTTATGCCGGTGTTCGGAGTACTTATGAACCTTTTGTTTTCACACTAGATCAAGCTTTGGTGATTAAGAAGGGAACTGTTAAAACCATCTCTCTTAAATGTAATGTGGCAAGTAGCGCTAAGTTGTATTTCTCAGCTAACTGGGAGATGACTGTTTTAGATGTTGCCTCTATGGTTGTTACAGGTGTTACGTCATCATCCAAGGTAAAGGCCATCGGTAGTGCTCCTGGTAAACCGGTTATTACCCGCTCAGCCATCATTTCCGGTGTTCTTACTGTTTCCACAGCTTCATCAACCGCACCTTTAATTGCCGCAGCTGGCACTAGTAATGTTACTGCTGGTGGGTATAAGTTTAGTGCAATTAATGAATCAGTAAACTTACAGCGGATTGTTTTAAGATTAACCTCCGGCTCGGTCAATGATTTGGTTCAAGTTCACATTTTTGATGGTGCCTCTGAGGTTGGGTCAGCTTACTTTGTTGGTGGAAGCAAAACTGCAACTTCCACTTTATATACCCCAGTTTTGATTCCCCAAGGTACTGATAAAATTTTGACGGTTAAGGCTGACTTTTCAAGTATTGGTTACGGGGGTCCGGTTACAGAGAACGGTCATCTTGTAGCGATTGATTTCGATAGTTATGACACGATGGGCACTTATGGTACAGCTGTAAATTCTGGCACTCGTGTGTTTGTTTCAGGTTCTACGACAGTCAATGGGGTTAGGATTTTTAAGTCTTATCCTTTAATAACCCAAGACCTCTTGCCTGTTTCTGGCCTTGTCAGTAATGTTCCTTTGCTTCGGTTTAAAATCACTGCAGATAGTCATGGTCCTGTCAGTGTTGCTAAGTTGTCACTCGCTTTTCAGACATATCATGTAACTCTCAATAATACTAACGTTTTTGCATATACGGATTCATCTTACAGTCAACCGATTTCAGGTGTGGGGGTAGGAGGTCAACTTATGTCCAGAAGTCAAGCAATTTCATCAAATTATATTTTTGTATATCCTCAAACTGTTTCAGGTAATCAAACAACAATTATTATCCCGGCCGGTGCGACTATTTACTTTGAGGTTAGGGATGCTTCGTTGATCATTTCACCGGGCTCAACCGATTACAGTGTATATACAGTTCTTAGTGTTGATAGGGGAGGTTATGCTCCAAGGGGTCAGAATACCACCGCAACTGTATTGTCAATAGAATCTGAAGGTTCTCTTAGAAATAGTTTTATTTGGTCCGCCAATGCTTCTTCTCTTGCTTCAATTGCTGATAACGATTGGAGCAATGGTTATGCTATTACGGTATCTCCAGGAGGTTTCATTTCACAGTCAAAAGAAGGGGCAAGTCTTTCAACAACCCCTGTTCCAACCCCTTTCGCCACCTCAACCCCACCTAGTTCATCAGGCTCCAAACCTCTTGTCTGCGGAGCTCTAGGTGACGTAAACGGCGATGGTGTCATTTCAACAGTGGACATAGACAAAATTACTGCACATGTATTAAACACAACTCAACTTTCAGTTTCTGAGCAAACCCGTGCCGATGTGAATGCAAGTGGAAGTATTACAACTTTAGATAAC
>SIBU01000018.1 GCA_009695005.1 Candidatus Tayloriibacteriota bacterium | reverse complement strand
CGCTAGTATGTGAAAGTTCAAATTTTAGTGCGCTAGCGCTGTACAGATTACTCTCTTGCAGTTCGCTTTCAGAAGTGTATTTTTTGCTTCTTCGAGTGTGGCGCCGGTAGTTAGAACATCATCGATGAGAATTATGTTTCTATTGTGAATTAACTCAGGGTGGGTAACTTCAAAACAGTTTTTTAAATTTTCTAAACGTTTCATACGACTCTTTTTTGTTTGGCTTTCTGTGTGACGGCTTCTAATAAGTGTATTTTTTTTAATTTCAAAAAAATTATTATTGTCAATTTTCTCCAATTCATTTGCTAGAAGTTCACATTGGTTCCAACCTCTTTGGAAAAGTCGCTTTTTTGAATTTGGTATGGAGATAAGTAGGGGGCGTTCAAAATTTTCAGCCAGTTTTTTTTCTTGAATCAGTTCTATAAGCTCCTCGTACAGTAGGGAAGCCAGAAGTTTGGCTATTTTGGTATTACCGTGATATTTAAGTTCCCAAATTGCTTTTTTGATGATGGGTTCCTGGTAGTCGAATAGAATAAAAGTGTTTTTTGAGGCACTAAATCTGACAGTCAACCTTTTTCGGTCCACTGTCTCTCTAAATTCCTCAGGTGTTAGCGCCTCTAGTTCTTGAAGTTCTTTGGATTTGGGAATTAGGATATCCAAAATGAATTCTAAAATTTTTTGCATCAGCTCAATATGTTATACTTTAACATATACTTTTCCATTTTCTTATGGCTAACCCCTTTACTGCTATTTTTAATATGTTCAAGTCCGCGGGCGAAAGTGTCCTCGGTATTGATATTGGTTCCTCATCAATTAAAGTTGTTCAACTTCGTAAACATTCCGGACAGGCAATTTTAGAAACTTACGGCGAGTTGGCACTTGGGCCATATTCTGGAATTGAAATTGGTCGAGCGACTCATTTGCCCGCTGATAAACTTTCGGAAGCCTTGATTGATGTTCTTCGCGAATCAAATACCACCACAAAAAAATGCGGTATTTCTATTCCACTGCCTTCCAGTCTTGTCTCCTTGATCGAAATGCCTGCGGCTTCGGATTCCCAGCTTGCCCAAATGATTCCGATTGAGGCGAGAAAGTATATCCCTGTACCTATTACGGAAATTACACTCGATTGGTGGATTATTCCAAAAAACGATTCAACCTCTGTCGCTTCACAATCAAATCAGGCGCCTTCAAACGGTCTTGAAGTCATTCCCAAGGTGGATGTGTTGGTGGTAGCAATTCACAACGAAGCTATCAATAAATATCAAGACATTATTAGGAAAACAGCCATTGATTCAAGTTTTTTTGAAATAGAAATTTTTAGCACGATGCGTGCAGTTTTGACTGAAGAAAATTCTACAGTAATGATTGTGGATTTTGGAGCTGGATCAACTAAACTTTATATTATTGATCAAGGGATAATCAGGGTATCACATACAATAAATCGCGGTTCCCAAGATATTACGCTTGCGATGTCCCATTCTTTGAATATTTCTATTGCCGAAGCCGAAAACCTTAAGCGCACCTCAGGATTAAGTTATAAAAAGGATGGAACAAATGTTGCTCAAACCATGTCCGCCACTCTGAATTTTGTTTTTTCTGAAGCCAATAGAGTATTGCTTAATTTTGAGAGACGATATAACCGCCCAATTGCCAATGTAGTTTTGTCCGGTGGAGGCATTAACCTTAAAGGGTTTGTTGAGGCAGCAGCAGCAGGGTTCCAGGCGCCAATTTTGATCGCTGATCCATTTAAAAAGCTTCAAGCTCCGGCCTTTCTTGATCCGGTTCTTAAAGGTGCTGGTCCTGAGTTCGCTGTAGCTATTGGGATTGCTCTAAGAAGGTTACAGGAAACGGAATAGCTGAGATTTTGACGAAGTAATGCACAGGAGTTTTGGGGGTTGTGTTATATAATGTTTAAGCTGGGAGAGAAGTAGAAATGTAGAGTGTTTGGCAGAAAGTGCTTTATTCTATTTTGCTTAAAACCTTACATTTTCAATTTTTCACTTTTTAACTATGGACACCAAATTTCAAACCTCGTTCATTCCCAAAAAAAACGTCGGAGATAAGAGTCACATTGGTGCCTCATCGATGAGTATTTTTATGTTGGTGGCTATTATCATTTTTATTCTTACGCTTTCGGTGGCGGGGGGTGTTTTCCTGTACAAGAAATCTTTGATTAACAAAATTAAGATAATTGATACAAATTTGGTTAAGGCCAAGAATTCGTTTGATGTGGAGTTGATTGAACGAATAAAAACTCTCAATAGGAGAATTGAATCAAGTAAAAAACTTTTAGATGCACATACTGCGGTTTCGCCTGTTTTTGACCTTTTAGAAAATGAAACACTTGCTACGATACGTTTTGATTCTTTTACCTATGAGCTTAAGGATGACGGTGTACCATCAATCAGGCTTAGCGGTCAAGGAAAGTATTTCACTTCTGTGGCGTTGCAGTCCGATATTTTTGGAAATGACAAGGCCTTCAAAAATCCGATTTTTTCCGATCTTAATCCCGATCTTATCGGTAATATAGTTTTTAAATTCTCTGCCAATATCGATCCAAAGGTCGTTTCGTACAAGAATGTCTTTACTCCTAAGGAAAAGCAAAATCGTTAATATGAATAATATATTACCAATTATTTTGCTAGTCGCTTCGATAGGTATTTTTACCAGTTATATTAATCCAACCTATACCGGAGATACTGGAGCGGTGGATAACAGTTTTAAGAGTGTTAAGGAGCTACAGTCTATTAAAAGAGATTATGATGATGCTTTGGGTAGGGTCAGTGAAATTAAGAAGACCAAGGATGATTTGGAGACAAAATTTAATTCCGTTAAGAAAGAGGATAAAGATAAGATGTCGAAATTACTACCGTCAAATATTGATTCGGTACGTTTGATTATTGATATCAACAACATCGCACAGGAAAAAGGTATGTCTTTGACAAATATCCTTCTTACAGCTCCTGGTATTATTGGGACGGCGGGTTCGCAGTCAAAAGTTGCTCCTGCAGTTGCTGGCCAGGGTACTTCCGCGACACCGGCTCCAACACCTGTTCAGACGGGGATTGTTGGGCCGGATAACCGCCTTTACGAATCTGTAAAATTGGGCTTTTCGGTTACTGGAACATACGAAAATTTTAAGGAATTTCTTAAAAGACTAGAGAATAGTCTTAGAATCGTTGACGTTGTGTCTCTATCTTTTACTTCCTCTCTAGCTTCAAAAATGTCCGATGATAAAATTGCAACTTCCTCCCAATCTTCATTTGAGCCAGTGTTTACATATCTTGTAACCATTAAGACGTATTATTTGAAATAAAAAAATGGAAATTTTTCAGAAAAATAAAAAGGTATTTCTACTGATAGCTGTTTTCGCAGTCGTAATAATCGGTTACGAATTGATTTCTTCAGGAAGCAAATCGACCGCGGGAAAATCTTCATCAAATTCCACTGTGGGTGGGCTAGTTACAGAACTTTCTCAGAGTCCCACAAGTCAGGCTGATGCGATTATAGGCAAGGAACTTTTGGCTCTTCTCACTAGTCTAAAAGCTATTACACTTGATATAACGTTCTTTTCGAAACCGGTATTTTTAAGTTTGGATGATAAAAGTCAGACTATTGAAAAACAACCTTTAGGTAAGTCGCTCGGGCGGAGTAATCCTTTTTCCGATTTTGTAAAAGTTGCGATTGCCACTTCCACTTCATCAGCTACTAAGGTGCCTTTGAGCGCTTTTGGCAGCACTAAAACAAGATAATAAAATGAGTGTCTTAGACATACTAGCGGACAAAAAGTTAATTAATCGCGAGGATATTTCGCGTATTAAAGAGGAGGCCAAACAGGAGGGTGGTAATCTGAACGCTGTTTTGGAAAGACGTGGAATAAGTCAGGAAGTCATTCTTCAAAACCGAGCCGAATTTTTAGGTATACCTTTTAAAAGTTTGGAAGGGAAGGATGTTTCGTTTGATATTTTGAAATATGTACCGGAGGAATCGGCTGTTTATTATAAATTTATACCCATGGGCCTAAAGGAAGGGGTACTTGAAGTTGGTATTGTTGATCCTGACAATATCGAGGCACGTGATGCTTTGAATTTTATTTCCACCAAGGTTGATTTACCATTCAAATTGTTTCTTATTTCCGAAAAAGATTTTGCAAAAGTTATCGAATCTTACAAAGGACTTTCCGGTGAAGTCACTAAAGCGCTTTCCGAGCTCGATACGGAATTGTCTCTTCCCGAGGAATCGGTTCAATTTACTAAAGAAAAGGGCGAATCGGAGATGCGTATTGTTGAAGACGCACCCGTAACGAAAATTGTTGCAACGATACTTCACTATGCTACGGAAGGTGAAGCTTCTGATATTCATATTGAGCATGTCGGAGATAAGGTTCGTGTGCGTTTTCGAGTAGATGGAGTTTTGAACACTAGCTTAATTTTGCCGATAAAAGTTTATTCTGCGGTGGTGGCTCGAATAAAAATTCTTTGTAATATGCGTCTGGATGAGAAACGAAAACCTCAGGACGGACGTTTTTCCGCGAAGATTGAAGGTAGAAAAATTGATTTTCGTGTTTCAACTTTCCCTTCGTATTACGGAGAAAAGGTGGTGATGAGAATTTTAGATTCAGAAAAGGGAGTTAGTCCGCTTGATAAACTTGGTTTTTCTGCTGAAAATTTAAAACTGGTTCGTGATGCCATTAAACGCCCTTACGGATTAATCCTTATTTCAGGTCCAACAGGTTCCGGTAAATCATCTACCCTTTATTCTATGTTAAATGAAGTTGACCGAGAAGGTAAAAACGTTTTGTCACTCGAAGATCCTGTTGAATACAATATTCCAGGCATGAGTCAATCGCAGGTACGCCCTGAAATTGGTTATACTTTTGCCAACGGTTTGCGTTCTATCTTGCGTCAGGACCCGGACATTATAATGGTTGGTGAAATTCGCGATAAGGAAACTGCTCAGCTTGCCGTTCAGGCTGCATTGACCGGCCATCTTGTGCTCTCAACTATTCACACCAATAACTCAATCGGTGTTATTCCACGTCTCCTAGACATGGGAGTTGACCCATACCTTATTGCTCCAACACTTGTGCTTGCTATCGCTCAACGTCTTGTAAAACTTCTTTGTCCTGGAACAGGGAAGGTGATTCCTGTTGACGGTAGTCTCAAAGTTATGGTAGATAAACAGTTTGATGATTTACCTCTGAAATATAAAGAGAAAATTCCTTTCTCCGATACGGTTATGGAAATTCAACCAACAGGTGAATGTCCGAAGGGAACTCGCGGTAGAATGGCCGTGTATGAAATTCTTCAAATGTCCAAGGATTTGGAAGCAGTCATTTTGAAAGATCCAAGTGAGGCTTCCTGTTACGAGGTTGCCCGAAAACAAGGTCTGCTTACTTTGAAGGAAGATGTGTTGATTAAGGCATTTTTGAAACAAGTACCGATTGAAGAAGTTAATGCGCTTTAATAAAATATTCAACTCTGTAGTATAATTTAATTCTTATGGAGAATAATAAACAGAAAGTTTTAATTATAGATGATGACCGTTTTTTACTGAATATGTATTCTTTGAAATTTCAAAAATCCGGTTTTGAAGTTGATACTACGGAATCTGGAGAAGACGCTTTAACTAAACTTCGTGGCGGTGTTTTGCCAGATGTTCTGCTTGTAGATGTAGCAATGCCCGCAATGGACGGAATAGATTTTTTGAAAAACATGAGAAAGGAAAATTTAGTACCGAACGCCACGATTATTGTGCTTAGTAATCAGAATCAACCAAATGATATTGAGAGGGCAAAGGATTTGGGTATCGCAAGTTATTTAGTCAAAGCTAGTTACATTCCATCTGAAGTAGTTGCTGAGGTAGTAAAAATTGTTAACCAAAGAAAAGGGTAATATTAAAATAATTATGGCAGTTGATTATCAAAAAGAATTAGACGAATTGATGGAGTATATTATTAAGGAAGGAGGCTCAGACCTGCATCTTTCTGAGGGACACCAGCCGACCATTCGTGTATCCGGTTTTTTAGTTCCGCTTGTCAATAAACCTAAGTTAACTGCCAACGACACCGCGGGTTTTCTTACTATTTTACTGTCAGCTCAGGATAGTGAGCTTTTTTTGCGAGAAAAGGAAATAGATTTTTCATATAATTATAAAAATGAGGTTCGGTTTCGCGGGAACGGTTTTTTTCAACAGAAAAGCGTTTCAATTGTGCTTCGCCTTATTCCAAAAAAGATCAAAAATTTTGTTGAACTTAATTTACCGCCTATTCTGGAGACTTTTGCTCAGAAACATCAAGGATTCTTCCTTGTTGTAGGTCCTATCGGTCATGGAAAAACCACGACACTTGCGGCTATGATTGAGTATATTAACTCTACAAGAGCTGAACATATTTTAACTATCGAAGATCCGATAGAGTACGTTTATGAACAAAAGATGTCCATCGTGGATCAAAGAGAAGTTAGGTTAGATACTAGGGATTTTCATCGAGCTTTGGGTAGTGTTTTTCGTGAAGACGTTAATGTGCTTTTGATTGGAGAGATGCGCGATATCGATACAATTTCAACAGCTGTCACCGCTGCTGAAACTGGCCACTTGGTTTTTTCAACTCTTCACACTAACAACGCCGCTCAGACCATCGATCGTATTATTGATACTTTTCCATCCGGTCAACAGGATCAGATTCGAGTTCAACTTGCTGGGTCATTGTGTGCTATTTTTTCTCAGCGCCTTATTCCAAGAATTTCCGGAGGTTTGGTTCCAGCCTATGAATTGTTGATTAACAATAATGCCGTTTCAAATTTGATTCGAGAAAAAAGAAGTCACGAAATCGATACTGTTATCGAAACCAGTCTGGAGCTCGGTATGATTGATATGAACCGATCTCTTGCAGAACTTGTTCGAAACGGGGAAATCACCACAGAAAACGCCCTGCTGTATTCTGTAAATCCAAAAGCGTTGGAGAGACTGATTTAGAAATATAATGCGATGATTTTTAAGTTTTAATTTATCACAAGCAAAATCAATTATGCTGTTTAACTACCAAGCAATCGATAATAGGGGGCAGAGTTCAAAAGGTTCTATCGACGCCATTACTATCGATGTGGCTATTAGTTCACTGCAGAGAAGGGGATTTACTATTTCTACTATCAGTCCTTCAGAGGAAGGGTCTTTTTTTAAGAAACAATTCACTTTTTTTGGGGGCATAAAAGTTAAGGATGTTGTTATGCTTTCCCGCCAGATGGCGACTTTGTTTCAGGCTCAAGTATCGGCTTTAAGAGTATTTAGGTTACTTTCCGCCGAAACAGACAATATTATGCTTCGGACGGCACTTCTAGAAATTGCCGACGACTTGCAAGGAGGCAGTTCGATTTCTAAGGCGCTTTCAAAGCATCCAAACGCGTTTTCGGAATTTTACGTTAACATGGTGCGTGCCGGAGAGGAATCTGGAAAACTTGATGAAACTTTCGGTTATTTGGCTGACCACCTTGAGCGTTCATACGAGATTGTTTCAAAGGCAAAGAACGCCATGATTTATCCCGTGTTTGTTATGTTGGTTTTCATTACAGTGATGGTGCTTATGTTTGTGATGGTTATTCCGAATTTGACTAAGATGCTCGTTGAGTCAGGACAAGAAATTCCAATTTATACCGAAGCTGTTATTGGAATAAGTAATTTTCTAGTTAATTACGGCCTTATTTTTCTTGTAGTTTTAATTGTGGCTAGTTTTTTTCTCTTCAGGTGGATTCAGACTCCAAGGGGTCAAATAACTTATGCGCGTTTCCAAATTACTGTTCCCTACGTCGGGAATCTCTATAGAAAATTGTATTTATCACGTATTGCGGACAATATGCATACAATGTTGGTTTCCGCTATTCCAATAGTCAAAACATTAGAAATTACAGCTTCTGTTGTGGATAGCGCTATTTATAAAGCAATATTGATGGATGCAATTGAGGGTGTAAAGTCGGGAAACCCTGTGTCCGATTCCTTGGGCAAGCACCCTGAAATTCCTAGTATTATGGTCCAAATGATGAAAGTGGGAGAAGAGACAGGAGAATTAGGAGATATTTTGGAAACACTTTCACGTTTTTACGCAAGAGAAGTCAGTAACGCCGTCGACACTCTTGTTAGTTTGATTGAGCCGGCTCTAGTTGTCGCTCTCGGTCTTGGGGTCGGTTTCCTTTTGGCTGCTATTCTTATTCCAATTTATAATATTTCGGCAGCACAATAATTCGAATCACTTTGTATATTAAGGTTTTTACAAATTTAACTTTAGATATATAATTTTTAATTAAAAAGACATATTCGTTTATTGTTAATTTTATTTAGTCGTTAGAATTAAAATTATATGCAAGATAAAAAAATGAAAAATAAAAAAGGTTTTACGCTTATCGAGTTGTTGGTAGTTATTGCAATTATAGGCATATTGTCGCTGGTCGTGCTTATAAGTTTGAGGAGTACACGAAATAAGGCAAAAGTAGCGGCGTTTAAACAAGAAGCGGTAGGTATCGTTGCTGGATTTATTAATATTTGTGATGGTAGGGATATCATTCAGGCTGATCTAGGAAGTCCATCAACCTATAACCCTGCAGCATCTTTCCCAATTACCCAAAACTGTATGGGTGGTGGCGGTGCCGCTACATGGTCAATTCATCTCACCGCGATTAACGGTGCAGTTAATGGTGATGTAGTTCCTGTTACTCTGACAGCAGGCTGTAGTCAGAACGGATGTACTTTTAATTAACGTTTCAGCAGAGCTTTGTGTAAAGACCTGTCTTGGCTGTCAGTTTGAAAGAATCAATCACAATACTTATCCACATCCCTATTTCAAGTTGAAATCTTGTGGAGTATAATGTAACAATAGTAAATAACAGCTACTCTTGAAAGGGAGGGCGGTCGAGGATAATATTAGATCGAAAATTAAAAATTAATAACTTTAATAAAATGAATAAATCAAAAGGTTTTACGCTTATTGAATTGTTGGTGGTTATCGCAATCATTGGTATCTTGTCTTCCGTGGTATTGGTAAGTTTGAGTGGAACTAGAACTAAAGCTCAGGCCGCGGCTTTCAAGTCTGAAATGACATCTCTGTACCCGGCACTTGTAAGCGCTTGTGATTCAACAGCTATAACTGGTCAGCCAACTTTGCTAGCCGCAGTTCCTGGTATTGCAGCTTTGGGACATCATGCTGTAGGGACATGGGTATCATCTAATTGTGGAACCACAGGAGCCGGGACTTTTAATGTAACTTTTGCCCCCGCACCTAATCCAAGTGGTACTTGTACACTCGCTACAATTAGCGAAACAGGAGTAGTAACAACACCTGATCCTTGTCAATAGTAGGATATTAGCAATGGTTTAACCTTGGCTATAGCAAGGTTAGGATAGCAAGGCCTACATTGCTAAGAAAACAGACCCTCTAAAAAAGGGTCTGTTTTTATTTTCGAAGGCTATCTAGGCTGAACCTCGATAAGGTCTTGATAAAACAGTAAATTACTATTTTGTGGTGTATAATAAATAGATTAGGAAATAATTATTTATATATGCGAGTACGTCAAAAAGCCTTTACTTTAATTGAACTTCTTGTGGTTATGTCGATTATCGGAATTTTATCCTCAGTTGTTTTGGTAAATCTTAATGGAGCCAGGCAGAAGGCGAGGGATGTAAAACGTGTATCAGATATTCAGCAAATTCAATTGGCGCTTACTCTGTATTTTGATGCTAATGGTGGTAAGTACCCCAAATCACTTACTTCAACTTCTGTGACTTCCAATCCATCTGAATTGGCTCCAAATTTTATACCAACTATTCCAACACCTCCATCTGGCGTCAGTGGTATAACCGCTTACAAATACGTTCCATATGATAGCGGTGGTGGAAATTGCAATTCATATCATTTAGGAACAGCTCTTGAACAAAGTAGCAATGCTTCGTTAAGTAATGATTCCGACTCTGCTGTCGTTGTCATTGTACAAACCGGTTGTCTAGGTTTAGGAACTCTGGATTCCACAGATTTTAATGGAAATCACACAACTTGTAACGGTGGTTCCGCAAGTGTTCCTGATCAATGTTTTGATGTAACTAGGTAAAGAAAAAGGCCCTCCCGACATCAGTCGGGAGGGCCTTTTTCTTTAAATTGCATTTATTCAGGTCTGTGTTCAACGCTGTAAATACGCTATACTATTAGGATGGATGTTTATTTTGCGATAGTCTTTTTCATTTTTGGAACGATAATCGGGAGTTTTCTTAATGTTTATATATATCGTTATAATACAGGGGTAACTCTAAGTGGTCGCTCCAAGTGTTTTTCCTGTAGTAAGACTATTAATTGGTATGACCTCGTGCCGGTTTTAAGTTTCTTTTTTCTTCGCGGTCGTTGTCGGTCATGTAAAAGCGGACTTTCGTTTCAATATCCTACAGTAGAAATTGCCACAGGACTGTTGTTTTTTGGAGTATTTCTAAATAATTTCCAAAAGGATTTTTCAATTCTAAATTCTCTTATCGTAGCTTTGGAGCTGATAATTTTTTCGACTCTAGTGATTATTGTTGTGTATGACATCAAACATAAAATTATTCCTGATGTTTTGGTGTGGGTATTTGGAATTTTTTCTCTAATTAGGCTAATTTTGACAATTGGTTTTCCGGCCCTAATACACTTCCACCATATTTTAGATCTTTTTTCCGGTCCAATTGTTGCTCTACCGTTTTTTCTTCTTTGGCTTGTGTCTTCAGGACGCTGGATTGGTTTAGGGGATGCTAAGTTGGCTTTGGGGATCGGTTGGTTTCTGGGGTTTTCTTTTGCGATTTCTGGAATAATAATCGGTTTTTGGATTGGAGCGGTAGTTGGTTTGGTTTTGATCGGACTTGCTAAGCTGAAGCAAAGTAAGTTTCTTCCAAAAGTTTTACACAGCATTGGTTTAAGAAATTTTACTGTTAAAAGTGAAATTCCTTTCGCA
This sequence comes from Candidatus Tayloriibacteriota bacterium, assembly GCA_009695005.1. Classification (GTDB taxonomy): domain Bacteria; phylum Patescibacteriota; class Minisyncoccia; order Phycocordibacterales; family SIBU01; genus SIBU01. Next base: position 8,540 of record SIBU01000018.1, on the reverse strand, counting down.
CCGTTTCTTATCCTAGGTTTAATTATTGTATATTTTTCTGGAGTTGATGTTATGGGGTTGAGCGCTTTTGGAATCTAAAATGACAGAGAATATGGAACAAACTGGAAATATGGTGAAGGAACGAAAATCAAAGTGTTGTTTTTTTGCATCTCTGTTTAAGTTCTGCACTTCGAAATCGGCCGGGTTTACTTTAATTGAGTTGCTTACAACGATTGCAATTTTCACTGTGATTACTAGTATTGTTTTTCTGAATCAAAAACGTTTTGGGAATAATATTCTTGTGTCTAATCTTGCGTATGACGTGGCGTTGAGCATCAGACAAGCGCAAGTGTACGGCATAAGTGTTAAGCGTACCAGTCAGGCGGTAGTCAGCACTGGATTTGAGAAAAGTTACGGTGTTCATTTTGCCTTGAGTAAGGCTTTTGTACTTTTTGTGGATTTAAATGATGATGGTCTTTACGATACGTCATCAGATGATGGCAATAAATGTTTAACAGCCCAGACAATTCCAGCTCTTCCTTCCGATCACTATCCAGAATGTATCAGTGTTTTAAGTATTGATCTCGGAAATTTCATAAGTGATTTTTGTGGGTTGAATAATCTAGCAACAGAATGTTCAGGAAGTAGTCCAAGTGTTATTTCATCGTTAGATATTCTTTTTCACAGACCATATCCAGAACCATCAAGAATAGTTGGAACTAAAGTTTCAGGTGGTGGGACAAGTATTTATTCCTCTGCAAATATTACCGTTTCTACGCCTGAGAGAGTAACTAAAACGGTTAATGTGTCACCAACTGGTCAAATTTCGGTGCAATAAATATGAAACATAGAATTAGTAAAACTAAATTAGGCGCGAATGGAGAGACCGAGAATTTATTTGCTCTCAGTCGTAATTTTTATTCCGTGCGCTCCTCCGGTTTTTCTTTGGTTGAAATGATTGTTTCAATTGCACTTTTTAGTTTCGTGATGTTGGCTGTTACAGGGGTACTGCTTAGTGTGGTTGATGCAAATCATAAGGCGCAAGGTCTTAAAACTACAATAAATAACCTAAGTCTTGCTCTTGAAAGTTTGACTCGTAATTTGCGCACAGGGACAGCGTATCAAGCTACAGGAAATTCTTGCGGTAGTACGGGCAGTGATGCTATTAGTTTCTTGAGTCACTCGGGAGAAGCAATCACTTATTCATTGGGAGTCTCGAGTAATGGAGGAGGAGCGATATTGGTTTCGAACAGTAGCTATGCATTGGCTCCGATAACCGCACCGGAGATAAATATGGATAGACTTTGTTTTTATATAAGTGGTAATGTTGTTAATAACGGTGGTGGTTATGATTTGTTGCAACCTAAAGTGCTGGTTACTATCGGCGGTATTGTAAGTAACAGGACTGCGCCGGGTGCAAGGATTAGGACCACTTCACGTTTGGATATTCAGACTTTGGTTTCGCAAAGATTTCCTGATGTACCACAAAATTAAATGAATCAAAAATTATGAATGGAAATTTAGGAATTAAAAATTTATCCTTATGGAAGTTTCGAAAAAAATCCTCCAGTTATTTTAAGTGCGGATTTTCCATTGTTGAAACTCTTATCGCTATTGCCATCTTATCTGTGGCGGTGGTGGCACCGATGTCTCTCGCACAAAGAGGTTTGATTGCTTCAATCTATGCCAAAGATCAAGTGACGGCCTTTTATCTAGCTCAAGAGTCTGTGGAGTATGTTCGCAATCTTCGTGATGCCAATAATTATGTGGGAAGGTCCGGGGACAGTGGAGATTGGCTTCGGGGTTTTGATGGAATATATGACGCAAATCAAAACATAATGTTTGGTATTGATGTTTCGGCTCAGTCAGCATTTCAAATAATAAATTGTAGTTCCAATTTGGCCTTATGCCGTTTAAATTTTGATACAAGTCGTGGAATTTACGGAGAGCAAACTGGTGAAACTTGGCAGAGTACTATTTATACGAGAACTCTTCAGGTTAAACCTTTTACAACCGATAGTGATCCATTTGCCGGTGCCGATTTGATAGCCACTGTTACTTGGAGGTCCGGGAATATTCAGAGAAGTATGGTTATCAATGAGAAGATTTTTAATTGGTATCCCGCGCCTGTAGAATAAAATAGAATTAAGAATTATGAACCAAGAGATAAAAACAAGAATTAACACAGGTTTTATGGTTGGACGTATTCGTCATGGTTCCACTCAAAAAGGTTTTGCCTTGATTTTTTCTATATTGGCCACAAGTGTTTTGTTGGCTATTAGTTCAGCGATTTGGAATCTTGCTATAAGGGAAGTTGTGTTATCATCTTTTGGACGCGAATCACAAATTGCTTTTTACGCTACCGATGCGGGAGTTGAGTGTGCTCTTTATTGGGATTTTAAAGGTGCATTTGCTGCAAATGTCGATTTGGGTTACATGAGCGCAATATATTGTGGTAGTCATATTCCAATTTTTCCTACGATAATTTCAAGTGATGCCACTAGCGCAGTTACTACGTTTTCAATAGCAGAAGGTCTTTGTGCCGATATTAAAGTTACTAAGACCAAACCCGAAGGATCATTATCTGTTCATACAATGATAGAATCTCGCGGTCATAACACTTGTAATGTTTCGGATTTGACTTATGTGGAAAGAGGTTTGCGTGTGAATTATTAATGCAGGGATCAGTTTACGATTATGTCTAAAGCTCCAGAAGCCGCCACAGAGAGGATTAATAAATTAAAAAAAACGATAGAGCATCATCGTTATCTTTATCATGTTTTGGATAAGCAGGAAATTTCTGAGGCTGCTCTCGATTCGCTTAAAAGGGAGCTGGTTGAGATTGAAACCTTGTACCCAGAACTTGTTACTTCAGATTCTCCTTCACAAAGGGTAGCGGGAAAGCCCTTGCCTGAGTTTGTGAAAATTAAGCATAAAGTCCCGCAGTGGTCTTTCAATGACGCGTTTACACCAGAGGCGATGGTTGAATTCGACACTCGTGTTAAAAGATTTATTAAAACAGAAACTGGGAAGGATTTGTCGCCAACCTACACTTGTGAACACAAGATAGATGGTTTGAAAATTGTTTTGGAATATAAAAAAGGCTTATTTTTTCAGGCTGCTACGAGAGGAGACGGAACTGTTGGCGAAGATGTAACAGAAAATGTTAAAACGATTGAGTCTGTGCCACTTAAATTAACTGAACCTATAGATATTATCGTCGAGGGTGAAGTTTGGATGGCCAAATCTATGCTTAAAGCATTGAATCTTTTGAGGAAAAAAATGGGTGAGGAACCTTTTGCAAACCCAAGAAATTTGGCGGCCGGGAGTATTAGACAGCTGGATCCAAGGGTGGTGGCAGAACGCAAACTTCGTACTTTCATTTATGATATCGCACAGTATGGTCACGTTCCCAATTCTCAAATTAAGGAGTTGGAATTGTTAGAGAATTTTGGTTTTAAGGTTAATACTCACAATAAACACTGCAAAAATATTAGCGAGGTTATTTCCTATTGGAAGGAGTGGCAAAAGAAAATGCCGAAGGAGGATTATTTGGCAGATGGCGTGGTTGTGAAAATTGATGAGCGAGAATTTCAAGATATTTTGGGCTACACCGGAAAAGCTCCGCGGTGGGGCATTGCTTTTAAATTTCCTGCAGAGCAAGTGACTACTGTAGTGGAAGATATTGTTCTTCAGGTTGGACGTACTGGTGTTTTGACTCCAGTGGCGCATTTAAAACCAGTAAGTGTGGCAGGTTCCACAGTTTCCAGAGCCACGCTTCACAATGAAGATGAAATTAATCGACTTGATGTGCGAATTGGAGATACTGTGATTTTGCAAAAAGCCGGTGATGTTATTCCTGATATTGTTTCGGTGGTTAAAGAACTTCGAACCGGTAAGGAAAATGTTTTTGTCTGGCCTAAGACCGTCGCCACCTGCGGTGGCGACGGTTCAATTGAGCGCATTCCCGGACAGGCGGCTTGGAGATGTGTCTCAAATGATTCTTTTGCTCAACAGAAACGTCGGTTTTATCATTTTGTTTCCAAAAAATGTTTTGATATGGATGGTTTGGGGCCGAAGATTATCGATGTTTTGTTGGAGAAAAATCTTATTTCTTCATTTGACGATATTTTTACATTAAAACGTGCGGATGTTTTGGCGTTACCAAGGTTTGCTGAAAAATCCGTTGATAATTTGTTTGAATCGATTGAAAAAGCCAAGCAGGTAAGTCTGCCGAGATTTCTTGCTTCGCTTTCCATACCACAGGTTGGGGAGGAGACAGCTAATGATTTAGCCAATCATTTTGGAAAGTTGGGAAAAATTATGGAGGCTTCTTTTGAGAAATTGGAAGCTATAGACGGTGTCGGACCTGTGGTTGCAAAATCTTTAACTGATTGGTTTGGAAATAAAAGTAATCAAAAATTGGTGGAAAGACTGCTTCGATCACTGAAGGTTCTGGAGATGGAAAAGATTGATATTTCTAAATTGCCTTTGGCTGGCAAATCTTTTGTGTTGACTGGGACATTGTCCTCGATGAGTCGTGATGAAGCTGCTCAAAAAATCCGCTCTCTAGGTGGAGATGTTGTTGGGTCAGTTTCAAAAAATACCGGATATGTTGTTGCCGGAGAAAATGCTGGTTCCAAATTAGATAAAGCTCAGGAACTTGATGTTAAAATTTTGCAGGAGGAAGAATTTTTGAAAATTCTTAAATAATGTTAATATAACATTTATGATAACCCTAGAAGAAGTGGAAAAACTGGCCTCGTTGAGCCGAATTGCCCTTACTCAAGAAGAGAAGGAGGAAATGAGAAAGAGCATGGATTCAATTTTGGGTTATATTGAACAAGTTAAAAAAGTTTCTGGTCAATCGGGTTTTGATAAAAAGGCCGGTTCTTTGCGAAATGTGATGAGGGAAGATACCAATTCGCATGAAAGCGGAATTTATACTGAAACTTTAATTTCATCTGCACCAAAAAGAGAAGGGAATTATATAAAAGTAAAGAAAATTCTTTAAAGAAACGCCCAAGCAATTGAGGGATTAGGGTTTAGTCACAAAAAATATACCCTATACTTTACACCCTACACCTTATGAAAATAGATTTAAATACACTCACTATAAGAAAAGTCCATGACGCTTTGATAAAAGGTGAATATTCGGCGGTGGATTTGGCCAGAAGCTATCTTTCAGAGATTGAAATGAAAAATAAAGATTTAAACGCGTACCTTGAAGTGTATGATGATGTTTTAGAGCAGGCTATTTCGGCTGATAAAAGAATAAAGAATGGTAATGCGACCTTGCTTACGGGTATTCCGGTTGCAGTGAAGGATAATATTCTCATTAAGGGTAGGCGTGCCGGATCAGCGTCTAAAATTTTGGAGGGATACACTGCAAGTTACGACGCAACGGTAATTTCAAAACTTAAGGATGCTGGAGTAGTTTTTCTGGGTAGAACCAATATGGATGAATTTGCCATGGGAGGTTCCACTGAGAATTCAGCGTTTGGAACGTCCAAAAATCCACATGACATTTCGCGTGTTCCAGGGGGATCCTCGGGTGGTTCAGCAGTCGCAGTTGCAAGTAATATGGCACTTGTGGCGCTTGGTTCTGACACAGGAGGCTCAATTCGCCAGCCAGCAAGTTTCTGCGGCCTTGTAGGGTTAAAGCCAACTTACGGGTCGGTTTCTAGGCACGGTCTTATGGCAATGGCATCGTCGCTCGACGTTATCGGATCGATTGCAAAGACAGTAGAAGATGCGCAAATTATTTTTGATTGTATCAAAGGCCGTGATCCGATGGATTCAACTTCGATAGATCTAGAAACTAAACCTTCTACCTTAAGCCCTAAACCATTGGTTGTTGGAGTACCTAGAGCTTTTACTGAAAGCGAAGGTATTGATAAAAGTGTGATTGAAAATTTCAAATCATCACTTGAAATTCTTAAAAAACAAGGATTTGAAGTTGTTGATGTTTCTTTGCCAACAATCGAATATTCTTTGGCGGTTTACTATATTATTATGCCAGCCGAAGCCTCTACGAATCTTTCTCGTTTTGATGCAGTTAAATACGGTTTTCACAAGGCTGGTAAAAACTTATTGGAGGATTATGAATTGAGTCGAGGAGAAGGATTTGGAAAAGAAGTTCGACGTCGCATTATTTTAGGTACACATGTACTCTCTTCCGGATATTACGATGCGTATTATAATAAGGCGGTCAGTGCTCGTGAAATTATTATCGAAGATTTCGCTAAGGTTTTTAAGAGTGTTGATGTTATCGCTACTCCCACAACACCTTCTCCAGCATTTAAAATTGGAGAGAAGTCCGACAATCCTTTAGCCATGTATCTCGCGGATATTTTTACCGTAAGCGCCAATATCGCATCGATTCCAGCTATTTCCGTACCGTCCGGTTTTGCGGAAGTGGAAGGAAAAAAATTACCACTTGGTTTACAGTTTATAGCCCCATCCGGAGGGGAGGAAACTTTGTTTGCCTTGAGTAAGAATTTTTTGAAAAAATAAAGTATGGATAGTTCAAACAATTTCATTAATGTTGCGTACATTTACGAAAAGATTTACCAGATTTTTAATGGGGATTATTTGCCTGATTGGGACACTATTCTCGGAATAATTTCCGCTATGATTAGTTTTATTAGACCAGTGTCTATCTTGTTGTCATTTCTTTTTTTGGCAGGAATTATTTATTCTTCAATAAGAACAAAGGTCATTATGCACGAGGCAGAGGAAAAAGCTCACGGACATGCCGCGCATGGGCACGAAAGTTCTCACGGAGAAGCACCTCAGGTTCATTCTACTGCCGAGACTACTCATGGGGCTGTAGTTAATAAAAGATGGGAAAAAATTCTTCAACATATAGGTTCACACAACTCAAGTGACTGGAGGTTGGCGATTTTGGAGTGCGACATTATTCTTGAAGAGATGTTAACAAAAATGGGTTACCATGGGGAAACTGTAGCCGAGAAATTAAAAGCGGTGGAGAAAAGTGATTTTCTTTCAATCGATAAAGCGTGGGAGGCACACCGTGTCAGAAACACCATTGCACACCAGGGAAGTAATTTTCAAATTACTGATAGAGAGGCCAGGCGTGTTGTCGGATTGTATCAGGATGTCTTTAAGGAATTTCATTTTATTTAAAATACAACTCTGTTTTTAGGAGGACTTGATTTTTTTATTTAAAACGGTATACTATTCCAATTGTATTTGGATGTTTTGTTTAAGGGACATCCGTGCGAACTATAGCGGGGTAGAGGAGAGGTACCTCGCAAGGCTCATAACCTTGAGACGCCGGTTCAATTCCGGCCCCCGCAACAATATTAAAAACCGTACTTTTGCGTACGGTTTTTATGTTGTTATGGGGGAGCAAGCAAACTGCTTTGCTTGCGTCCGGAATTGAAGGTCGGAGCATGTCGCTTGGCGACGGAGAGACGGGTTCGAGAGTACTTAGTCTTTTGTCGGTCCTAGGGGATGGACGGTATAAATACTTAGTAACTCGTGATCAAGACGCCTGACCTTGTAGCAGTAGTAAATGGGTGTGATTATATGTAGGTTTTTTGTTACTTACCGTTAGTGTAAAATTATTTTTTTAAAATTAGTTTGCCTTACTAATTTATATCCTTTTTTCTTTTTTCAAATTTTGTGTATGATAGGCATATTGCCGGTGTAGTTCAATGGTAGAACGGAGGACTCATAAGCCTTAGACAGTGGTTCGATTCCACTCATCGGCACAAAGATTTGACTTTCGGTGTAGAAGATTTCCATTTGAAAAGTAGACGGTCTTTTGTGCTATGCTTAAATCGGTTTAGTTTAAAGAAAACAACAAAACGAAAGGTCAAAGCCAATGAAGACTAGTGTTTCTGTGTCGGTGTTGATTCTATTCATGTGTTGTGGTTTGTCGTTACACGCGGAAGAACATTTGAAAACAAATTCAGGCTCTGCTGATAAGTTTCTGATGGCGAAGGCTACGGGAGGGGTCCCTGTTTCAATCCGACCTGGATTCGGTGGTTTCGTCGGCAAGAAAGCCTCAATACCTTTTTTTGAAAAGGAAGATTTGAAACTTTCTCTCGGAGCCGTGGTGGATAAAAAGGAAAAGGCGAAAGTTCCGAATGTGGATGATACGCCTCCCGATATAAAGGTTTTGGAAAAAGAGACATTTCCCAATCTTTACTATGTCCATACAGATGAGAATCCGAACAGGGAAATGTCTCAGAATGATGTGGGAAGGATCTGGAGAATGTCTCGCAAGACGACACTTCTGTTCCCGTTTGGACGTTGGGATAATCCCGGGATTAAGGAACGTGTCATGCTTGGGTTTTGTCTTACATGGAAATTGTGAGCGTGCATTCATAAACGGCCTGTTTCAAAGGCCGTTTTTTTACTTATTTCATTTATATACTATAGTCTTTGAAATTGTATGATTTTATGTATAATAGTCGTATTCTAGAGGCCGGTCTTTTTTTACAACGAAAAAAGTCTGTTTTCGAGAAATATATGAGTTTGCGGCTGTAGCTCAGCTGGTTAGAGCGCTCCCCTGTAGATATGCAGCTTTC
>SIBU01000017.1 GCA_009695005.1 Candidatus Tayloriibacteriota bacterium | reverse complement strand
GTTTAATATTTATGAATTAAACTAAATATTTAGTTTATGACAAAGGCAAGTAATAAATTTATTGTTAAATCAGAAATTTGGCTCTATCCCGGTATGGAAGGTAATTGGCATTTTGTATCTCTCTCGAAAAAACATTCGGATGATATAAAAAGGAGATTTGGCGCAAATTCCAGAGGTTGGGGATCTTTACCTGTTTTTGTAACTTTAGGGAAGACCTGTTGGAAAACGTCCATTTTTCCTCACAAGCAGGAGGGGGTGTACATCCTGCCACTTAAAGCCATGGTACGAAAAAAGGAAGGGATTTATAACAACGATAAGGTTAATTTAATTCTTGAAATTAAGACGAATTAATCGCTACAGTTTTGTTGTTGGCGCTTTCCTCTGATGCCTCTCGTATTATTAACTAAAGTTGAAAGAATAGAGCTGTTGATATGGGCGACTTCATTTACTTGAAAATTCGACAATAAAAGATATCAATATCCGTAACCTTACCACTTGGGAAGTGACAGACAATCCCGGAGACGGCACGCTTATTGTTACTGATAAAAACTAAAAAAAGTTTGCGTGTTATAAAGACTTGGTTTGTGGGGTGTCCTAAGAAATCTTTATAAATATCATATTAGGGTGTATATTTAAAGTTAATAAATCTGTCAGGGGAGAATTATTATTTTTTAAACAAATATGTATTGTCAAAAATGTGCCAATCTTTTGCTGGATAACGCTAAGTCGTGTGACAAATGTGGTACTCAGGTAATGGTGGGTATCGTCACTGAGGCCAGTGGTTCGGCTCCTGCACAAACGAGTGTTCCTAATTTAATATTACCCGCTTCTATTTTAAGAAGGTTGTCTAATCTTTTTATTGATCGATTTGCTTCATATATTCCTTTTCTAATTTATCTTGGCTACATTGTGTATTCTCCAGGCTTTGTGAAAAGCGAATACCATTCCTACTTTTATTATGGTGCTTTGATTTCATATTTTGGTTATTATTTAATTTGCGAATCCATTTGGCAACAAACTCTAGGTAAGGTAATTACGAAAACGAAAGTGGTAGATAGAAATGGTAACAAGCCAGATTTTCTTAGAATTCTCGGCCGTTCATTCGCACGGTATATTCCATTTGAGCCATTTTCATATCTTTTTAATGGATACCCTGTGGGCTGGCATGACTCTCTTTCCAAGACATTGGTTGTCCCGGTTCATTTGACTCCAGAAGATGTTCAAAAAATGAATTTTGAGGAAATAAAAAAACTGAAATCAAACAATGCCTTCCCGGTTATAATTATTGGAGTATTTGGAATTTTAATAGCGATTGCTGTTATTGGCGTGTTATCATCGGTTGTTCTTGTCTCATTGAGTAGTGCTCGTGGCAAAGCTCTTGATGCAACCTACAAGGTAAATTTGGCAAATTTCATGACTCAGGCTGAACAATACAATGTTTCGCACGGTTCATATTCCGGACTTTGTAAGGACAAAGATGTGCTTTTATCTTTAGTATATTTTCCTAAATCTAGTGATATAAATAAGCCAAAGTTTACCTGTAATGACAGTGAAAAAGAATACGCTGCGTCTGCTCCAAAAAAGGATGGTGGCGAATGGTGTATTGATAACAAAAAATCTCAACCGGCTAAAATAGAAAAAGTTTTAGGTGCGAGTACATCTTGCTCTGAAGTTTTAACATCAGCTAACAATTTGAGTTGGCTTACTTATTATTCTATCAATGATGGTTTTAGTGTGCTGTTCCCTGGTCAGCCGTTGCTAGATTCAAAGGATAATCTACCGATTACAAACACGAGTGCAACATATAATTTACACAGTTATACTTCGGTGGATAAAAATGTCTCCTTTTTAGTTAATACATTTATTTATTCTGAAAATTTGAACATAACTGATCCCGATAAGATCTTGGGCCAATATTTGAAATCGGTTACAAACTCAAAAGACAGTAAACTGATTTCTTCCAACTACACATATCAGGATAGCAATAGGGCCTTGGATTTTAGTGTTCAAATTGCCGATGAAATTGTAAAGGGTAGATACATTCTGACTAGTAAAAGTATTTATCTTGTTATGATGGATTATTTTCCGGAGGATTATAACCAAAAGATTTATGATGATTATATTAATTCATTCAAAATCCTAAAACATGAATCTTGAAACCGTTTTAAGATTTTCAAATAGGGTTCTTCCTTTTTTGATTGCGCTATGCATTTTGGCTTTTCTTGTTGGAATTGTGCTTGCCGTGGTATTTGCAGTAAAGATGGTAGACCAAAGGGAGAAAAAAGATAGAAATAGAAATATGTGGATAATGATTGGCTGTGTCGGCGGACCAATTGTTGCAATTTTCATTTTACTTAGTTTGTGGGGGTTTTTGACTGTACTTTCAAATACTTTTCCAAGTTAGATCTTGAAAGAACATTTACAAAAAATAAAACCGCTCATTGGAGTGGTTTAGGTTCCAACGAACGGTGATCTATAGTTTTGGTGCGGGCAAGGTTTTGCCATCTACTCCTCTATGGAGTTCTCGTATTGCATTGAGCCAAATGGTACTGTTGGAAATTTTTCCGGCATTAGTCCAAGCATTGTACATTCGCCAATCGCTTCGGAGAATCTTTGCTTGGTACTTCTCAATTAGTGGTTCAATTACTTCCTCTACGGTCCTTGCCCATATCAGTGCTTCGTTGTCTGTATCAACATGGGTTGCATTGCCAATATCTGGATCGTGTGTCAGATGATCAAGTTCGTGCATATATAGTACTAGCACATGAGTTTTGAACGCTTCCTCGAATCTAGAACTACCTTGATTTCTGAGTGCTATGTAACTGTCGATTATCGAAGGTATATATATGGTCGTGGTAGCTACGTTTGTGAAAATACCTGACGCACCCTCAATTAGTGGACTAATGGGATGGTAATATGTGCTTAAATTTACTTTTGGGTTTCCGTAACGACTAACCACAAATGTGAAGTTGTTACTGAACGCATGGTTAATTTCAGGATAGGGTGTCTCACCCTTAATAAGTTGTTGTGTAATTATTGGTGCAAGTTTACTGTCCCAAAAGGCATGACACTCCTCAAGGGTGTAGGGCGAATTAGTTGTGGAGGTTACATCTGCTTTCTTTTCTGTGCACCCGGCCAACAGGAAAGCAAGAAGGACAAAGTAGTAATTATTCATAATTTTAAAGAGGTCTAAGATCTAAGAAGAGAATAATATGATATTTACACTTTGTCAAGTAATTAGTAGAATTCCTAGAAAAGTGTAGAATATGTACACTATCATTCTGATGCTATTTCTATTTTAGCATATAGAATATTTCCGCAGAGATTTCCCGATTCTTTTCTAGAAAATTGGCGGTAAACCTATTGTATTTTTGAAAATGCCTTCGTTACGCCTAAATTATACGTGTAATCAAGGTGCAAAGGGATGAAATAAGGAAAACAGGAATTTACGGAACGCCCACTATTTTTATAAATGACTCTGCTGTTGTTGGTCCTAAACCTGAAAAAGTGTATCTGTTCATGCTTAAATAATCAGATATGAAGAAAATAAAACCAGATGTAAAAACACGTTGTTCTTGGGCGAATGGAAATCCTCTTATGGCCAAGTACCATGATTGTGAGTGGGGGGTGCCGGTGCACGATGACAGGAAATTATTTGAGTTTTTAGTTTTGGAGGGCGCGCAGGCTGGACTTTCTTGGCAAACAGTTTTGAATAAGAGGGAGAATTATCGAAAGGCCTTTGCGAATTTCGATATGAGAAAAATTGCCAAGTTTGGGGAAGAAGAGTCAACAAAACTTTTGACAAACCCTGGTGTTATAAGAAATCGTCTGAAGATTGCCTCTACCATAGAGAATGCCAAAAGATTTATGGAAGTTCAAAAAGAGTTTGGTTCGTTTGATGTTTATCTATGGCAGTTTGTTGGAGGAAAGCCTATGGAAAATAAAATTAGGTCAATGAAGGATATCCAAGCCACATCAAAAGAGTCGGATGCCTTAAGTAAGGATTTGAAAAGCAGGGGATTTAAGTTCGTCGGTTCTACTATTATGTACGCTTTTATGCAGGCCGTTGGAATGGTTAACGATCATAGCGTGGATTGTTTTATGAAATAATCGTTTGCTTAGGGTCGATTCTCCTGCTACTATAAATAAATAGCTATGAATTTTCTTCCAGAATTTTTTGCAGTGGCTGCTATTCATCTCTTGGCCGTTATGAGCCCAGGGCCAGATTTCGTTTTGATTAGTCGCAACAGTTTGGTTTATTCAAGAAAAGTTGGTGTTTTTTCGGCTGTCGGTTTGGGTTTAGGTATTTTGGTTCACGTTACTTATTCGTTTATAGGTATTGGACTGATTATTTCAAAATCAATCATTTTGTTTTCTATAATCAAATATCTTGGTGCGGGTTATTTAATTTATGTGGGATACAAGTGCATTCGGACAAAGCCTTCAGTTGAGAAAATTGCCCTGAAACAGGAACAAAAAGAGTTATCACCGATTAAGGCCATTCGAATGGGGTTTTTAACAAACGCCTTGAATCCTAAAGCAACATTATTTTTCCTAGCACTATTTACTCAAATTATCAGTCCGACAACGCCAAAATTCATTCAAGTTTTGTACGGACTTGAAATGTCACTAATGACTTTTGCCTGGTTTACTTTTGTATCAGTAGTTCTTTCAAATCATCGCATCAAGTCGCGCTTTGTTCCTCTTCAACACTACTTCGAGAGATTTTTCGGGGCAACTTTGGTAGCGCTAGGCATAAAAGTTGCACTTTCAACTCCAGGTAAATAATTTCAGGTGTAAGGGAGAGGTAAGTATGCACTTGAATTTGTTGTATAATATTCACTAATGAGCAATTCAATTCCAATAAAAGTAACTCCGCTTTATCTTTGGGTAACTTTTGACCTTTTATGCATCTTTACTATTGTGGTTGCCGCTACTTTTTTATACCACTGGCGAAATTATGAGTTTAAGGATGCGCACGCTGCGGTTACGAAGTGGGTTTTTTTGTCCGGAATTTTTTTGATACTTGGACTTTCGGTTGTAGGGATTATTATTTTTTAACTTTAAAAAATGATTGATTTTGCTGAGAATGAAACGTATGTAAGAACCGTTCGCAGACATTGGATTTTTTTTGCGGCTGAAGTCGCCTTCTTTATATTTACTGCCTTGATACCTTTGGGTCTCTATTTATTTTTTGGTAACGATGTTGTCCCCTTAATTGTGAAAAGTTCTATTATTGCCGGAAATCTTAACGGTTTTCTGTTGTTTTGTTATAGCATCTATCTATTGTTCATTTGGTTTGGTGTTTGGCTTGAATGGACTGATTTTCATCTAGATATCTGGGTCTTAACCAATCAGAGAATAATAGATATAGAGCAAAATGGTTTATTTAATCGTAAAATTTCAGAATATAGGCTCGATATGATTCAGGATGTAACGGTTGTGATCCCGAGTTTTATAGCGACCATTTTTCATTTTGGGAATATCAGTATTCATACTGCCAGTGATAGAAGCAAATTTGATTTTAGTCGTATTGCCAATCCAGAGAAGGTGCGCGACGACATTATGAGTTTTCATCATAGTGCTTTGGATAACCCAAGGGATGTGAATATTTCAAATTCCACTGTTAAGCAGCCTTTCGTTTAAAAAGACTCAAACGGTTTGATGGTTTGACTAAAGGGGTTTTGTTCTGCTATGATGTTTCGGTAAAAGGAATGGATAACCAACAAAAAAAAGAAACAGGAGTTTTTGGCGTTGTTGTTGAAGCGTTGCCAAATACAATGTTCAAAGTTAAGTTGGATAAAAAAGAACCTGTACCAGGTGAAAACTCGTCGATCGAAGAAACTATCCTTTGTTTTCTCGCCGGCAAGATGAGATTGCATCGAATTAGAGTTCTAGTCGGCGATAAAGTTTTTGTAGAGATTGATCCGTATGGAGGAAAGGGAAGAATTACTAAACGATTTTAAAATTTATGCGCGTAAAAGCATCAGTAAAAAAAGTTTGTCCTAAATGTAAAACTGTCCGAAGGAAGGGACATCTGTATGTTGTTTGTTCCGGCAATCCTCGGCACAAGCAAAGACAGGGGTAAATTGCTTTAACCTAATCCTATTTCAAATGCCCACAAGGCCTTTGACTTTAATTGGCTTATTTGCTAGTCTTCTTATCACTGTTAATTTTCCAAACAAAGCCATCAAATGAGAATTTTAGGTATTACAATCCCAGACAATAAAAGACTTGAAATTGGCCTGACTTGCCTTTACGGTATTGGTCGGCCTCTTGCAATTGAAATTTTAACTAAAGCTGGTGTAGATATCAGCCGTCGTTCAAAGGAATTGAATGTTGACGAGGAGAATGCCATTCGAAAGGTTGTTGAAGCATATAAAATCGAAGGAGATTTGAAGAGACAAGTTGCCGGTAACATTAAACGTCTAAAAGATATCAAGTCTTACAGAGGCATTCGCCATATGAGAGGACTTCCAAGCCGTGGTCAGCGCACTAAGACAAATTCTAGGACCAGGCGTGGTAATACACGAAAGACTATGGGTACCGGACGCAGAGCGGTTGAGAAGAAATAATTAATTTATGGGAAAAAAACGAATTGTAAAAACTGGTGATGGTGCAGCTGGTAATAAAGCTCCGGCACAAACATCCTCAAAAAAGAAAGTTGAGTCAGGTGTTTTATACGTGCAATCAACCTTCAACAACACGACACTTTTACTTACCGATACCAAAGGTAATGCTTTGGCATGGTCATCTAGTGGTTCCTTAGGTTTTAAGGGTGCTAAAAAAGGTACTCCTTTTGCCGCTGCAAAAGTAGGAGAGACTTTGGCTCTTAAGGCTGTTGCTATGGGTATGAAAGAAATTTCTGTTGTAGTTAAAGGAGTCGGAAGTGGCCGAGAGTCATCTATTAGAGGATTTATTTCAAAGGATATTGCCTTGGTTGGGGTAAAGGATCGAACACCTGTTCCTCATAATGGTCCAAGACCTCCTAAACCACGTCGCGTTTAATATTATATTTATGATATCAAAGCCAAGATATAAAATTGCTCGTAGGTTGGGTCACGGTCTGTTTGAAAAAACACAGACACAGAAATTTGCGTTGCGTGAAGGACGACGCAAGGAAGTTCGTGAGAGGCCTCGTGCAAAATCCGAATTCGGTATTCAACTTCTCGAAAAGCAGAAGGCAAGATATTTTTACGGAGTTAACGAGCGACAATTTTCAAAATATGTTGAACAGGCACTTTTGAAAAAAGGAGCAAATGACCAATTATTGTTTGAGCGATTGGAAACAAGACTTGATAATGTGGTATGCAGATTGCATCTTGCTCCGACCAGACGCGCTTCGCGCCAAATGGTCTCCCATGGCCACATTTTGGTCAACGGAATTCGAGTTAACGTACCTTCTTACAATTTAAAGGTTGGCGATAAGATTGCTGTAAGAGAGGGAAGTGCCAAAAAGATAATTTTTGCCGATATGCCAGAGAAATTGAAGGATTACACCCCACCTTCTTGGCTTAAATTCGATGCTGTAAGTCGTACAGGTGAGATGCAAGGTAAGCCAAAAATGATCAAGTCCGAGCTTTTATTTGATATGGCGGCGGTATTGGAATTTTATAGACGTTAGTACAAGTGTTGCAAATTTTCATAATCTAATGTATAGTATAATCTCGTAATTTATTAATTCCCAAAAGGTCTAAAAATAATAAATACTATGGAACAATCAATAGTTTTGCCTTCGAAGCCTCGAATCGTCTCAGAGGAAAATTTTACCGGAATTTATGAAATCGACGGTCTTTACCCAGGTTATGGCCACACTCTTGGCAATTCCTTGCGAAGGATCATTCTTTCGTCTCTTCCTGGAGCAGCTATCACCGGTGTGAAAATAGCTGGAGCTAATCATGAGTTCTCTACTCTTGTTGGAGTAAAAGAGGACGTTATTATGATTATTCTTAACCTTAAAAAAGTTAGAATTGCTTTGACTACCGATGAGCCACAAACACTTAGTTTAAAAATTAAAGGAATTAAGGAAGTTAAGGCTTCTGACATCGTTTGTCCTGGACAAGCCTCGATTTTGAATGGTGACTTGCACATTGCCACTTTGACCGATAAGAACGCAGAGTTGGATATTGAATTGAGAGTCGAGAAAGGTCTTGGATATGTACCAAAGGAGATTCTTCAAAAGGATCGTGTTGATATAGGAGAAATTACTCTTGACGCTGTTTTCACTCCAATTCGTAGAGTTAACTATGAAGTAGAGAATATGCGCGTTGGTAACCGAACCGATTTTAATCGTTTGAAATTGTTTATCGAAACTGACGGTACAATTACTCCAAACAAAGCTCTTGAACAATCAATTGGAATTATGATTTCTCAACTTAAGGCTATTGTTGGTTTTAAGGAAGAGGAGGCTCCTGTTGCTATTTCTTCAGAATCAGAAGATGATAAGGATGTTGATTCATCCGATAGAAAAGATATTGATCCAGAATTCTTGAAAACTAGAGTTGAAACCTTAAATCTTTCTCAAAGAACAGCTAACGCTTTGGCAAATGCCAACATTCGCACGGTTGGAGGTTTGGCCAGAAAGAAAGAGGAGGATATTTTGGATATCGATGGACTCGGCAGTAAAGGAGTTCAAGAAATTAAAAAAGTTTTGGGTAATTTTGGCATCACACTGAAATAGATTAAAGATTAAGGTTGAAAGATTAAAGTAAGAAAGCGAAGTTGTTCCGAATATGTGGCTTAAATCTTAAATCTACAACTTACAACTTATATGAGACATCACGACAACATCAGAAAATTCGGTTTAGAGCGCGGACAACGTGTCGCCCTTTTGAAGTCTCTTGCCCTAGCTCTTGTAACTAATAAAAAAATTACCACCACTGAGGCTAAAGCAAAAGAAATCAGACCATTTGTTGAGAAGCTTGTTACTCGAGCCAAAATTAAAACCTTAGCTTCAAGAAGACTTTTAACTTCTCGTCTCGGTTCACCTGAGGGGGTTAAGGAGCTTGTTGATACTTTGGCTCCAAAATATGAGAAACGAGCTGGAGGATACACAAGAATCGTTAAGCTTCCAAGACGCTTAAGTGACGGTTCCGCAATGGCTGTTATTGAATTTGTATAAAAATATGAAAAAGACCATTGATGCAACAGGAAAAAAATTGGGACGAGTAGCTAGTGAAGCTGCGATTTATTTGATTGGTAAGGATAAGTCCTCTTTTGCTCGCAATAAAGTTTCTGGCGTACCGGTTGAGATTTTGAATGCTTCAAAAGCAGATATTAGCGAAAAGAAACTCAAGGACAAAAGATACGTTAGATATTCAGGTTACCCAGGTGGTTTGAAAGGTCCAGCCATGAAGGATGTGATTGAGAAAAAGGGTTATGCCGAGATTTTTACCCTCGCTGTTTATGGAATGATTCCTTCAAATAAGTTGCGTCCATTGATTATGAAAAATTTGACAGTGAGTGAATAGTTTTGTTTTACTAATAACTAAAATCTTTAATCTTTAATCTCCACATGCCTACCGAAGAAAAAACCAGATACATCGAGACCGTTGGTCGCCGAAAAACCGCTATTGCGCGAGTTCGCATTACTCCTGCAGTAAAGGGTTCATGTGTTGTTAACGAAAAGGACGTTGATACGTATTTTGATACTGAAGAATTACGAAGAATCGCCGCTGAAGCTGTCACCACAAGTAAGGTTGTTCAAAAATTTAAAATTACAGCAAAAATTACCGGCGGAGGAATAAATGGACAGGCAGAGGCACTACGACACGGTATTTCCAGAGCTCTTATTGTTCATGATTTGGAACTTCGTAAAAAATTAAAATCAGCAGGTTTCCTTAAGCGAGATCCTCGTGCAAAGGAGCGAAGGAAGTTCGGTCTAAAGAAGGCAAGAAAGGCTCCACAGTGGTCAAAACGATAAATTGATAAAGCAAAAAAACTCCCTCATGGAGTTTTTTTGTGCAGAAAGTTACTTCGTGTTAAAATGCTCTTTACTATGTCAGATGAACCAAAAGAGGAACAAGATATTAAGTACGAAATCGACCCTGAAGGTGCGGAAAACGCTTCCCCTAAAAAGGCTGGTTTTGGAAAATCGGAAAATGATACAATTTCAGACTTGAAGGAAAAGCTCGCTGTCGCTCTAAAAGAGAAACAGGAGTATTTAGATAAGTGGCAGAGAGGTGCCGCGGAGTTTCAGAACGCTCGTAAGCGTGATACCGAAGACAATGACCGCTTCAGGAAATATGCTTCAGAAAATCTTGTTTCGGAACTTTTGCCCGTATTGGATAGTTTCAATATGGCATTTAGTAACAAAGAAGCGTGGGAAAAGGTTGATAAGAATTGGAGAACAGGAGTTGAGTATATTGCGAATCAATTCAAAGGAATTCTGGAATCAAATGGTCTGAAAGAATTGAATCCCGTAGGCGAAAAGTTTGACCCAATGCTTCACGAAGCGGTGGAGTTCGAGGAAGTTACAGATGAATCAAAAAACCAAATCATTACTGAGGTCATTCACAAAGGGTATTCATTTTACGATAGGGTATTGAAGGCTCCGAAGGTGAAGGTTGGGGAACATAAGGCCTAAAAATCGAAAGTTCTGGACAAAATTATGTTTATTTTATATACTATTGTCAAATATAATACATGTTAGCAATTAAGCCACAAGGAAGGATAGTTGAACGAATCGTCAGGGCAAAAACTGGCGAGTTTGTGTTGGCTACTTTCTTTGTGGTGGAGCGTAATGGAGAAATCCTTAATGTCCGCATCCTTCGTGTTTCTCCTCTTTCCGGTTCAGAAAATGCCAGTACCTTGAAGCTAGAATCCGGAAATTGTTCATTCCTTTTGCCCGGTTTTTGTCTAAAATCTCCAACAGTCATTTCATACAAGGAAAAGTTTACAGGTGAGGTTTCTCCATTTTTCAATATATTTCAATTTTTAGTTAGCCAACCAACACGAGCGCCGTCATATTAATTGTGTCTTCTGACCAATTAATAATCTCTTAAGTACTCAACTATTGTGGTAAAAAACATTGTTATTGGAGTTCTCTCTGTCATCAGTCTGTGTTTACTTTACTTTCTTTTCGGTCTTTCTGTTGGAGAAAAGGGTAACAATCAATTACCTGAGCTTGCCACTAAACTATACAGCAATCAGAAGTTTGGCTTTAGTTTGGAATTACCGCAGAATTTTACTGCTTCGGAAACCAGTGATGGATTTTTGAAGATCAGTAATGCAAGCGAGGAAGCTATTGATGTACAAACAGTTAAGGACGGCATAAAGAAAATGGTTTGGTCATGGAATACTCTTTCGATAGTAGAGCTTGTGTCGAAAGGTCAATTTCCGGATTACCGAATTGTAAAGAGAGTTGATCGTATAAGCGGTGCTGCGGAAATGTATTATACCTATATCCTTATCCCGCCGGAGTTTCCAAGGACTCTCGATGACGATGGTACTGGGTTGAATGTTTTGCAGTTTAGCGCTGACATTCCTGAGTACGGGTCACATGATTTAACGGAAGAAAAGTTGGATTCGATTATAAAATCAATTAAAGTTATCAAAAATTAATTAAAATTGTTTATGTCAAAAATCATTGGAATCGATCTCGGTACAACGAACTCTGCTGTGGCGGTGATGGAAGCCGGGGAGCCGAAAATATTGGAAAACGCCGAAGGTGCACGTACTACTCCGTCTATTGTTGCACAATCTAAAACAGGGGAGCGTATTGTAGGTCTCTTGGCGAAGCGTCAGGGTGTGACGAATCCTAAAAATACTATTTATCAGATCAAGCGATTTATCGGACATACCTTTGATGAACCAGCTGTTCAGAAAGATAAATCATCAATTCCATTTGAGGTTAGAAAATCCGACAATGGAGGCATTGAAGTAAAAATGTCAGATAAGTGGTACCGACCGGAGGAAATTTCTGCGATGATTCTGACCAAATTGAAGAATGATGCGGAAGCCCGCCTTGGTGAAAAAATTACCGAAGCGGTCATTACCGTTCCCGCTTACTTCAATGACTCACAACGACAAGCAACAAAAGACGCGGGTAAAATCGCCGGTCTTGATGTAAAACGCATTATCAACGAACCAACTGCAGCCGCTCTAGCCTACGGCTTTAATAAAAAGAAGGATGAAAAAATTGTAGTCTTCGACTTCGGTGGAGGTACATTTGATATTTCCGTTTTGGAAGTAGGTGATGATGTTGTTGAGGTGAAGTCTACCGATGGTGATGCTCATCTTGGAGGTAAAGATATTGATCAGAAAATCATCAATTGGCTTGCAGAAGAATTTAAGAAAACTTCAGGAATCGATGTTAGGAAGGATGCGTTGGCACTTCAGCGTCTAGACGAAGCGGCTGAGAAGGCCAAAATTGAGCTTTCCGCTGCTGTTTCAACAGAAGTTAACATTCCGTTCATTACTTCAGGCGCAGATGGACCACAGCACCTTCTCGTCACTATGACTCGCGCAAAACTTGAGGAGTTAACTCAGGAGTTTATTGACCGCGCGATGGAAATCACCAGGCGAGCAATGGACGCGTCTCCATTTAAGAAAGATCAAATAAATGAAGTTGTGATGGTCGGTGGGCAAACAAGAATGCCTGCCATGCAAAAGGCGGTGAAAGATTTCTTCGGTAAGGAACTTCACATGGGAGTGAATCCTGACGAAGTGGTTGCGGTGGGTGCTGCGATTCAAGGAGGAATTCTTGCCGGGGATGTCAAAGATATTTTGCTTCTCGATGTTATCCCGCTTTCCTTCGGTATTGAAACCATGGGAGGTGTGGCGACTAAGTTGATTGAGAAGAATACCACCATTCCAACGTCACGTTCTCAGACATTTTCCACAGCCTCGGATAATCAGACATCGGTAGAAATTCACATTACTCAAGGCGAGCGTGCCATGTCCGCGGATAACAAATCACTTGGACGTTTTACTTTGGACGGTATTCCTCCGGCTCATCGAGGTCAGCCTCAAGTAGAAGTGACGTTTGATATTGATGCTAACGGCATTTTGAATGTTACTGCAAAAGATAAGACAACCGGTAAGGCAAATTCAATTAAAATTGAAGCCAAAGGAAGCCTGTCAAAAGAAGAAGTTGAAAAGATGAAAAAGGACGCTGAGATACATAACGATGAGGATCAAAAGAAGAAGGAACAGGTTGAAATTAAGAATACTGCAGAGCAATTGATTTACACTTCCGAAAAAGCTCTAAAGGATGCGGGTGATAAAGTGCCGGCAGATTTGAAAAAAACAATCGAAGAAAAAATCACTGCGTTAAAGGGGGCTAAGGATGGTACGGACATGGCGGTAGTTAAAACTGCAAGCGAAGCACTGTCTTCTGAGCTCTCAAAGATAGGGGAGATAATGGCAAAAGCTGCTAAGGAAAATCCCCAATCCACTACCGATAGCGA
This sequence comes from Candidatus Tayloriibacteriota bacterium, assembly GCA_009695005.1. Lineage (GTDB taxonomy): Bacteria > Patescibacteriota > Minisyncoccia > Phycocordibacterales > SIBU01 > SIBU01. Next base: position 6,318 of record SIBU01000017.1, on the reverse strand, counting down.
ACAGCCAAAGAAAGAGGAAGGTGGGGAGGGAAATGTCAGAGATGCCGAATTTAAGGAGGGAGATAAGAAGTAATTACTTGTTGAGTGTTTTAGTCGGAAAAAAATCGCAGTTTCGCGAAGCGAAACTGCGATAAACGACTAAGTTAAAAATTTCGTATTATTTCTGTCTGCCTGCGTTTGTTCTCTATCTGCTTTTTCTTTCATAGCCTGGCACCGTAGACATGTAGGACCGCAAGTTAATTCTGAGGAGTAGGGCCTTTTACAACTTGTGCAAATTTTGTCAGTTATAAGATGCTTGGGGGCTCCTCGTTGTAAAGCGCTCAGGTAATATGAACCTGAAATAGTAAAATATTTTCTGTTCCGACTAGTGATTTGTGGATCTGGTCCTCCATGTTTTGCCATAATAATTAAACTACGATGGTACTTGCGGTGCTTATTGACTCGCAGGATATTACATTTATAATGTAAAATCGTCAAGTATGGTAATGGCGTGTAGTATTCTATACTTATTGTCGTAACATTAATTGAAATACAAAATAAAATTATGGCCAACAAAGATTACTACAATATTCTCGGGATAAATAAAAATGCAGATCAGGAGGAAATAAAAAAGGCCTTCCGTAAGCTCGCGCATCAATATCATCCCGATAAGAATAAAGGGGATGCTTCCGCTGTTCAAAAATTTAAAGACGCAAGTGAGGCTTATTCCGTGCTTTCAGATGATAAGAAACGAGCTGAGTATGATACCTATGGTCAGACGTTTGCAGGTGGAGCTGGTCCATCACAAGGTCAAGGACAAGGTTTTGGTGGCTTTGATTTTTCCGGTTTCGGTGGACAGCAGGGTGGGGGATTTGATTTTTCTCAGAATGGTTTTGAATTTGACTTGGGCGATATCTTTGGAGATTTCTTTGGTGGTGGAGGAAGAGAGAGAACAAAGCGAGGACGGGATATTTCGATTGACGTTGAACTTCCTTTTAGTGAAGCGATTTTTGGAACCGAACGTAAAATACTCTTGACCAAAACTTCAGTTTGCTCTGATTGTGGGGGAAATGGTGCCAAGAAAGGAACAGAAATGCACACCTGCAGTAAATGTAACGGTAAGGGTAAAGTTCACGAAACTAAACGATCATTGCTAGGTACTTTTTCAACTGTTAGAACTTGTGATGATTGTCAGGGTAAAGGAAAGACTCCAAAAGAAAGATGTCATGGATGTCATGGTCTTGGTGTTAGAAAGAAAGAAGAAGAAGTTTCGGTTTCTATTCCAGCAGGTATTAACGATGGTGAAATGATTCGTCTTTCAGGAGCAGGTGAAGCGGTATCGTCTGGTACTGCTGGTGACTTGTATATTAAGGTTCATGTAAAGAGACATCCAATTTTCAGAAAAGAGGGAGCTGATTTGACGACAGATTTAACTCTTAAACTTTCAAGCGCATTGTTGGGCGAAGAGTACACAATGCAAACCTTGGACGGAGAAATCAAAGTAAAAATTCCTGAAGGTGTGTCACACGGTGAAGTCCTGCGAGTAAAAGGGAAAGGTGTGCCATTTGAGAAAGGACGCCGTGGTGATTTATTGATTCACTTGAGCGTCAAATTGCCTCACAAGCTTTCCAAGGAAGCTAGAAAACATATTGAGGAATTAAAAAAAGAGGGAATATAATATAAATAATGCATAAAGAGCCATTTTATTCAACGACTGATTTGCTTCGTGACGTTTGGTCGTACCTTCGAATTTACAAATGGAGGTTTTTTCTTGCAACAATTTCGCGTGCGTTGGGTGATTTAGCTTGGTTATATCCTAGCTTTGCCCTCGCTACTATTGTCACTTATTTGGGAAATTATGTTCCCGGGATGTCTCTTCGTCCGGTCTACACGGCCTTTTTGTTGACGATTGTAGCAATAGCAGTTCGTCATGGCGGTTTGTATATAGCCAAAACAAATTGTTTCAAAATAAGTGAAAGAGTAGCGTTAGATTCGGAACTTAGACTTATAAAGCATTTATTTCTACTGGATATTTCCTGGCATGAAACTGAAAATGCTGGAAGTAAACTAAAAAGAGTGGATCGAGGTTCATCTGGTCTTAATAAGATTTTACGGATGTGGATTAATAATTTTATTGAGATAGGAATTAATTTTGTGGGTATTGTGTTTATAATCACACGACTTGACCTAACAATCGGTTTGACTGTTGTATGTTTTTTAATTACTTTTTATTTTGTATCTAGTTTTTATAAAAAAAGAGGAGTTGCTGCTTCGAATGAGGTTAACCTGGTTGAAGAAGAATTAAGCGGTTTGATGTATGAGTCGATCAATAATATACGGAGCGTTAAAGTTTTGAGTATGTCACCGAAAATTACCGAGACTATGTCTAAAGTAATTGGTAATTTATTTTTAAAAATAAAACGTAGAATTTTTTGGTTTCAAACCGGAAGTTCTCTTCGACATGCTTATGCTTACACTTTCCGTCTTGGTGTTATGGCCTTTATTGTATTGGGTATCATTAAGGGGCAGTATGAAATAGGATTTCTTGTGTTGTTTGTGAGTTACTTTACGGACATCTGGCAATCAATAAGTGAACTTGTGGACGTGTCTCAAGATTTTACGGTTGCAAAATATGGAGTGGCGAGAATGCAGTCTATATTAAAAATTCCAATCACCATTGATAATGAGATTGGGAAGAAGGTGTTTCCTGATAACTGGCAAAAAATTTCTTTCAAAAATCTTTCCTTTTCCTATGGTGAAAAGTCAGTATTTGAAAATATTTCATTTGAAGTATTAAGAGGTGAAAAAGTAGGTATTGTAGGTTTGTCGGGAGCAGGAAAATCAACATTGTTCAAGTTGCTTCTCAAGGAACATGAGTCGTATGAAGGCAGTCTTTGTTTTGATGATGTTCCTTTAAAAGATATAAGTAAAAAAGATTACTTTAATCATGTGGCGGTTGTGTTGCAAGATACCGAATTATTTAATGCTTCACTTCGTGACAATATTAGGATTACCAACATAAAAGAGGAGAATAATCTAGAGCTTCTTAACACGGCTATTGAAACTGCCCACGTGAGAGACTTTATGCCAAAATTATCAAATGGTCTTGATTCTCTCATTGGCGAGAAAGGAGTTAAGCTTTCTGGTGGTGAAAAACAACGTGTTGGAATTGCTCGGGCCGTTTTTAAAAGCCCTCAAATTTTGCTTTTAGATGAGGCAACCTCACATCTTGATATCGAATCTGAGGAAAAGATTAAAGATTCTTTGCATAGATTTTTCCAGAGTGTGACCGCAATTGTGATTGCTCATCGACTAACTACCATAAAAGAAATGGATAAAATTATTGTTCTTGAACATGGCAAAATTGTCGAATTGGGAAGCTTTACTGAACTTTACAATAAAAAAGGAAGATTTCATGAGTTGTGGGAGAAGCAGAAATTATAATTGTTCTCGTGTAATTTTGAAAAGATTATAATTGCTCTCGTCGTTCAATGGATAGGATGTTCCCCTCCGAAGGGAACGATGCCGGTTCGACTCCGGCCGAGAGCACACAATAAAAAAACCACCTGAATTTCAGGTGGTGTGTGGATTATTGCGCGAACTTTTTCTTGTAACTTCTCCAGTGTGGAAGCCATTCTCGTTTAAATAATCCTAAAATAATTCTATCCCAGTACCTGCCTTTTCGAAATATTTCTTGTCGCCCTCTACCTTCAAGAACGTATCCGCAATGCAAACTGTATTGCAGACTTCGTTTGTTGAAGGCTATAACAGATGAGAAGATTTTTCGTAAGTTTAGGGTATTGAAGGCGTAGTCTAGCAAGATCATTTTTGCATCAGTGCCGTATCCTTTCCCCCAATATTCTTTTTCCCCTATAACAGCGCCTGTCGTTGCGGTGCGATCAAACCAATTAATTCTGTGTATGCCCATAATACCGATTGGGCAGTCTTTCACAACTATTATGAAAACGGCCTGATTTTTGTCACTTGAAACTCCGTTGTACCATTCTTCCTCATTCTTTAGGGTTAAGGGTAAATGTGAGTTAAGAAACTCAGACACTTCCGGATCGTTCATCCACTTCATAGCAAGAGGAATATCACTCTGCATTACTGGTCTTAGGATTGTTCCGCGTACACCGACTAGACTTACCACTTTAAGTTCTTCTGGTTTAGACATAGGTTATTTATATTTTGTTGTTAATGAACACAGCGATGAATAAAAAACCGGCTTTATTCAGCCGGGAGAGCTCTAAGAAATGTTTGAAAACAATTAATGAGAGATATCGCGGCAAAATATAGCAAAAGAAGGGCGGTCGGTAAGACCGTGCTTAATCGCCATATTAGATTCGCAATATTTATAATGCATATGGTATTTATAGCATCTAATCAGATTTTGTCAAATGGAGGGTTGTAGCATATAATAATGCGATGGATAAATCACAAAAGACCCTTCTTTCGGGAATACAGCCCTCGGGAAGGCCACATATTGGTAACTACTTCGGAGCGATGAAGCAGTTCGTAGAGATGCAATCCTCGCATGATTGCTATTTTATGATTGTTGATTATCACGCTCTTAATACCATTCAAGACGCGAAAGTCATGCGCCAAAATATTTTAGACTTAGCCATCGATTATCTTGCCATTGGTTTGGATCCAAAAAAGTCCGTCATTTTCAAACAGTCTGATGTTGCTGCTCATACCGAGCTTGCGTGGATATTTGAAACTCTTACGACTATGCCGTATCTTTCAAGGGCACATGCTTATAAGGATTCAGAAGCTAAAAATAAAGAAATTAGTGTGGGCGTTTTCAATTATCCCATGCTTATGGCGGCGGATATTTTGCTTTACAACACCGATGTTGTTCCTGTGGGAGCTGATCAAAAACAGCACGTGGAAATCACGCGCGATACGGCGGAAAAATTTAATCGCATTTACGGCGATATTTTCAAGTTGCCCGAAGCTCACATTTTAGCGAATGTAGCGGTGATTCCTGGAATTGACGGACGTAAAATGAGCAAAAGTTATGGTAATACCATTCCGCTTTTCTCTACTGATGAAGAAATCGAAAAAGCCGTGATGGGTATAGTGACGGACTCAAGTGGCGGAGTGCCAAAAAATGTTTACGAGATTCACAAATTGTTCCGTTCTGAATCAGATCTCATGAAACTTTACGAGGAAAAAGCCGGTAAGTATAAAGATTTGAAAGAGGCTCTGATTGTCGATGTAAAGAAGTTTATTGGTCCTATGCGTGATCGTCGTGACGAACTCACTAAAGATTCTGACGCTGTATTGAAGATTTTAAGGGATGGGGGAGATAGAGCTAGAAAAGTAGCCGACAAAAAAATGGATGAGGTGAGAGAAAAAGTGGGAGTTAAATTGTATTAAACTGTTTCTGATAAATAATAAAGCCGACTCCAAATTGAGTCGGCTCTGCGCAAGTTGATGAGGGACTTGCGGCCCGTTGGCGCTTATTCGCTTGGGATGTTGTTTTTTTTCAACCAAGCATTCATGGCCTGCTTGATATCTTTGTCCAACTTCTTTATTGCCGCATCATTCTCGGCAAAAAGTTTGTTGAGCTCCTCTTGTCGTGCTTGTTCCTTCTCGAAGGTAGCCTTGAGTTCCGTGATCTTTGTTAATTGTTCACTCAATCCTTTGACCACTTTTTCTTTTGTGTCGGAATCAACTTCGCACGACAGGGTCTCCTTGACCACTTTTCCAATGGCCTCCACGATGGGCCCCATGGCTTTGATGGAAATCAGTCGAATTTCGTCACCATCGGACGTTGTCTTGACATCTGTTGCCCACTTGGCCATTGTTTTGATTAAATGGTTTTCGAGACCTTTCATGCTCGTGAGGAGCTTGATCTCCGCTTCTTGTTGAGTCTGAGGTGCCGCGTTAACAACGGCGACGAGGCCGATAAAGGCGATGATTGCTCCGGTAATGATTGCCGAGGCTTTAAGATTACTGATGATTTTGATTTTCATTTTTTAATGCTGTTTTTTTGTTTTTGACTTCCACCTTACGAAGGTAGATATATAGGCACAACAATTTCACACCCATATATCTACCCTCGTAACAGCACATTTCAAAGTCCAATGACTTTTAATAGTATAGCATGAATAGGTATTTATGTCAATTTATGCTAAACGTCCTATTACATATACACAAAGACATATTTTTGCTACTATTTTCTTTATGAAAAATCGTACGTATATTAAGGACTTACCGAAGAAAGTGGGGGAGGATGTTACGCTTGCAGGATGGGTGGATGTTCGTCGTGATCATGGCAAGCTTATTTTCATTGACCTCCGTGACGCTTCAGGCAAGGTCCAGATGGTGGCG
>SIBU01000016.1 GCA_009695005.1 Candidatus Tayloriibacteriota bacterium | reverse complement strand
TCTAGCTTGTGGTTCTGGAGAGATGTGAATACCCCCTTCCCCGTTTATCTCTTTCAATGCCTCACGAATTTTAAGGAAAATTTCCGTGTTAATTTCTTGAGCCAAGGGCCTAATGGTATTTTCATTCATTCCCAATCTTCTGGTTAGGCGAGGTAGGAACTGTCCAGGGTGTGTAAATCCTAGTATTACCATGCCGGTTTCTGTGGCCAGATCCCCTATTTTGTCCACATGTAGAGCGTACTTTTGACCAATCTCTACCACCTTTTTAGCTGAATCAACCGATTCAAGGGCCACGCGAAGACTTTCAGGTAACTTAGAAAGGTGAGTTTGAAGTTCGCGTTCACTGACACTTCCTCGAAGCATTTTCATTAAGGATTCAATAGAATTTTCAGGAACTTGATTTGCACTAACTTCCACCATGGGAGGTTTTTTGGCTGGAATTGTTTCTCCTGATTGATTTGAAATTAATGGTATTGTGCTCGAAAGAGGTACCTGAACGGCTGGTTTTGTTAATTGTACCGGTGGTTCAGGTGAAACCTGTGGAAAAGTGGGTAACGGTGCTCCAGCCTTCGGGGCTCTTTGTGCTAGGTTGCCGGTAAATTTTAGATCCGAAACTTGTATTGGTGTATCCGCAGATTCATTTGAATCTTTAGTTTTGTCGAAGTCACCAATCATCTCAACACCCTTGACTCCCTCTTGTGAGGTTGGTGATGTGGTAATCGGATTTACCACTGTAGCCATAGCCATATCAAGAGGAACTTTAATGTTTAGAGCGGGAAGAAGTTTTAGAAAGATTTTTTGAGTGACGGTGGCCAATACATTTCCAACAAGAATTGTGTCATCTCCGAATTCAAGTTTCTCTTTCAGTCCAGCTTCAAAATCCTCCGGTTTTCTTTCTTTAGTAATAATTTGTTGGACAAGTTCACAGAGTTCTCCAATGTCATTAATTGTAAGTTCAAAATCTCTACCTGTGGCATATAGTAGGTCTATCGGAGTTTCGCCGTTTAGAAGCTTCTCCGTAGGTATCGGTAGAGTTTCAAGTACCTTATTTAGTTTTGTTTCTTGTTCTATGTAACTCATTTTGATCTAAGGTTTATGGTGCATTTGGTGCGCTAAAAGTGGAGCCGTTGTTTACGGAGTTGGCGAACCTCCTGGCGGTGGCGCTCTTCTAATCGATAGAGGTGTTCCTGCTGCTTGTGGCGGAGTTGGTGTAACTGGTAGAGGTGCCCGAGGCGGCGGAGCTGTCCGAGCCCTCACTGTATGCGCTGTTCCTCCTGTTGGTGGTTGAATAACTGGTGCCATTGCGTGCAGAGCAGTCTGAGCGGTCTGAGTAGCCTGCGCTTGAGCCGCTCTTGCGTTTTTCCTTGCTTCGGCTTGAGCCTCAATTGCGTCTTGAGTTGCTTGAGCTTTAGTAGCCATTGCGTCTCGCGTTGCTTGAGGTAGAGTAGATACAAAGGTGTTTTCCTCCCCTTTTGATGAGGTCGCATATTGAACTATCATACTTTGCCAATTTTTTATTAGATCAGCAGAGTCCTTTTCCCCATCCATGGAGGCGGTGAAATTACAGAATGTTTGCCCTGTTGATTTGTTTAGAATCCATTTCATTTTTTCTATTAGTTGTGCAGACGGGTTGCCATTACTACTTTTAAATTCTCGAACCATGTGGTTGAAAATTTTTCTTTTATCATCTTCGTCCTCCATTTTGAATTCGGACATTTGGCCAGCGCTCATATTTCTCATTACGATATCTGAATTCCAGAGTTCCGATGGCATTTTTGCTAGTTCCCCTCCACCTTTTCCTCCAAGGGCCTTCCCAATTTGACCCTGAGCATAGAGGTGTAAAGCTTTTCCTCTCGCATCAAGTGTGTTGATAAAATTAGAAGGATTGGCGGCACGTCGTGACTCTGCCGCCTCTTTCATTTCCAGTTGCTTCTCAGTTGATAGTTCTCTCATTTTGTCTATATCCAGGCCAAGATCGGCCCAGACAGCATCAGCGACGCCTGTACTTTTATTATCACGTACGCGGTCTTTTTCGTTGCTAGTAAACGCTTCACTTCCACGAATTCCCTCAACCATACTTTGAGGTATTCTTTCCACAAAATCAGTGTTTGCAAACATTTCAGGGAAATGGCGATTCATCATTTCAAACTCACCAAGGTTTTTCATGTTTTTCATTTTTTTCTTGAGGGCAGGGTCAAGTTTCGGGTTTAATTTATCGACTTCACCTTTCAATGTTGAAATTTCAGCAAGCTCAGCCAGACCAGCAGTTTTGGTGGCATAATCCTGACCAGGATTAGTTGCGTTGTAATTCTTTCTAGTTTCCTCGTAGCTAGATTTTTTTATCTCCAGCTCCCTCTCTTGTTTTGCGGCTTCAGAGTACCTTGTAAATTCAGCAGCGTCTTTCCCCCAGCGTGCTTCCGAAGCCAACTTTTTTTCTTCTTTGGTAAGAGTATTCTCATCTTTCATGAGAGCCATATATTTTTCAGCACTGACATTTTTCATGACTTGTTCATTTTTGAAAAATTCTTTGCCCATTTCGACGAAGCCACTGGTTGAAACCTTGCCAAGGTTCTTTTGGAGCTTATCCTGGTTTTGCGATATTTTGATTTTTTCGTCCGCTATTTTTTTGTCAATTTCTGCCAACCTTGTCGGGCTTGTTACGGGGTTTGCTTTATCTTTTTCATTTTTCTCAATTAGCTTTTCAGAATTTTCTATGTCGCTAGCATTTGTTCTAGCCTCATTCATAGATTTAATATCATCTGCTTTGTTTTCTAACTTTTCGGATTCCTCGTGTGCTTCATGAACTGATTTTTCATCACCGAATTTTGCCTTTGTACCGAATAAACTTCCCCCCGTTGTATTCTCTCTAACGAAATTAGCAAATTCGCCTGATCCAAATTTCGCCCCGAATTTTCTATCGAGTTCGTTAACATCAAATTTTTTCCTGATCGCATCTCTCCCGTGAGGGGTCTCAACTTTCGCATGAAGATTCGAAAGAGCCTTGCCTACCTTTTGTGCACCAAAAAAGGTTTTTCCTTGGAGGTAAGTCCCCGCCTTTCCTAAGCCTACGTTGCCGGCCATCCATGTAACAGGTTTTGTCCAACTTCCGTTGACCACCGATCTGCCAACAATCCCTTGGGTTTTTTTTCTAAGTTCTTTCCCCCACTCGCTTACAGTATCCGCTCCGTAGGCTTCCATTTTCTTTGCAACTAGTAGTGAACTAATCATCAAGGCTATTAGTAAAATATAATTGAAAATAATGGCCATACCACCTGTTGATCCCGCGGTAAAGGCACTTGCCAGCGAATCGTTTGATGTGGGAATTGAGGTTACACCAGCTTTGAAGGCCGGTGATTGAATTGTTTTTACTACCACATAACAAAGTATCATGTAAATGGGGGCAAAAATGGACTGGTTGATTAAGGCTTCTTTCCATTTGTCAGAGTACCCTTCGGTGGAAGGAAGGACAAATCCTAAAAAGGCTAAAGGAGAAAGAATCATTACCATCATGAGCACAACGGCCCGAATAATGAATAGGACTGCGGCCGCTAAGAAAACGTAGCTTGCCACAAGCATTAAAATGGTTCCACCGATGCCAACTAGAATTATTTTTCCGAAATTTAATACACCACCTCCAGCTGATGCCAAGCCTTTGCCCGCCAAAGAACCACTTTCTTCTTTTTGGCTGTCGTACAGAGTTTGAATTTTAAGACCCTCCATAAATGCTCCTGAAAAACTTGAATTTGGAGTTAATGTGGCCAGTACTTTTTGTGACGTAGTGCTGTTTGCCGGAGATGCCACAGGAGATACGATAAGGTTATAAAAATGGAGAGTTACGATGTTTGAGCCATCAATGACAGCTTTTGTAATGAATAAACTAAAATTAATAAGTAATGCCACAAGGATTAGGTGGACCAACAATTCCTTAGTTTTTCCTGAATTTAATCCGATAATCGTGCTCAGAGCAATCCAAAGAAGGATGAAAATGAAACAAACGTTCGCTAAATCTCTAAAAATTCTCCAACCTATGTCCACAACTGGTACATGGGAGAGAAGATCAGCCATGTTGATGGTATAGAAAATCGACATATCTAAAATTCTTCCTGCTAGATACAAAACCCACGAGACAATCCACATTATCAAGTAGACCAAGTTGGCCAAACAGGCTGTGAAGTTGATGTAAGGATAAAGGCCGTTGAAACCAATACAGCCAGCAATCTCAGGTCCATCAGGTGGAGTAATATCTTTGCCGGCGCTGGATCCGACACGCGAACTGTTGTTTGTTACAGGGTTCGCGGGAGTGGAGCCGTCTTTTATCGGGTTAAAGTTGGGTACAGCCCCTGGTTGTATTTGCGCAAAAGTTTTATCAATTCGAATGATAGGCGAGAAGGTCGCGCCGATGAGGATTAGAGTTATAAGAAATGATTTAAGAAATTTTCTCATTAATGTTTTCTATTGAACCTTAAAACTGGTTGTTTGAGTGGCAATAATATTTTCTTGACCGTCAACTATTTGGAAAATTTCTTCAATTAATTTGTATGTATTCGCCACCACGTTACTGGCTATTCTAGCCTTTTCCTCGTGTGATACAGTCTCTCCTTTAATCATCGAAAAGCCTTGATTAAAGACCGCTGGGTTCTGGTCGGTGTCTATCGGAAGGCCGTTGATTTTTAGAGTGGACGGTGTGAAGACTGTTGAAAATGGTATAAGGGATCCGTTTCCTTTCTCGTCTAGTTTAAGAAGTTTTAAGCGAGCCTTAAGATCATTTTGTACACGGTTGGCCGAAAGTTTAAAAATTTTATTTGAAAAATCTGGACAGGATTTGTTGTAGTTAGGACAAGTCTCATCCAAAGGTTTTGAGTCCTGAGGTTTTGACTCCTGTGTCTCTGGACTGAAAGTGATTGCTGGGCCGGATGGTACTTCTGGTCGCCCTGAGGCGGAAATGTTGACTGGACGATACATACTAATCTCCCCTATTATCAAATCTGATGATCCGTTAATAAGCAGGGCATTGAAACTTATAGGAGGATTAAATGTAAGTGTAAGATCATCTGGTGTCCCATTAAGCGTTGCGGCGGAAGCGCCTACAGGTTGAATTTTTCTATAACTATATATTTCTCGGCCGAGAAAGTCCGAAGGGCTAGTTAGTCCTCCTGCCTTTTCAGCGGGCAGGTTCGCAAGTGTGATCTCCTTAATGTTTCCACCCCACCCAGGGAACGAACGTATTTTGAGAGTTTCCACCGTATCTTGTTTGTACAAAGCGGCGGTCCACCAGTTCTCACTATTGCTTCCTCGAGTGTCTGACCAACCAGAATTGGTGGCAGCTCTTTGGGCGCCTCCTGATTGTCCACTTTGGTAGACGTCAGATTGGTTTAGGGTAGCCACTGCTGGGGAACTAAGAGAAATTTGTCTGATTACTGTTTGAGGAGTATTTGTTGCAATTGGATCACCAATGTAGAGGTCACCAATTTTGCTGTTGAACTCCTCCACTTGCGAACCGATAGGTCCGGTCAAGTTCACATTTTGGCAGAACGTTGAAACATTGTTGTAATCGGAGAGTGCCCATTTTGTAAAGTCCGAGCCAGTTTTTTTCTGAGTAGCTACTGGCGTAACGTTCCCAGCGTTTCCAACGCCGTTTACAATGACGGAAATTGAAGGATCAGGACTTGCGACACCATTAGTTGTGCTGTCTGTGCCGTAAATATCTTTTTTGAATTGCATACAGAAAGCTTTTGGTGTTATTGCGCTAGTACCTGTTGGGCCTAAAAATACTCCTGGGCTTGTTTGGATATATAGATTGTCGGGTAAACCTTGTGCTTGCTTGTTGGTGGCGATAATGGTTTCAACAGTTTGGTTTATTCCTCGGTCAACCGCCGATTGTTCATTTCCAGAGGACGAATGACTTGCACCTAATAATCCTCCTACACCTCCCATAACCTGATTGATCATTTGGCCTACAAGCGCATTTAAAATAGCATCGATGTCTTTGGCCAGACCGACGTTTTGTAGTGGCTGGGCCAAAGTAGAACTTAGATTGTCTTCAATCAGTTTTCCTGGAGTTACGATGTTTCCTTTTGAGTCGGTAGCCGAAAGAAAACCGCTTCCCCAATCAAGCTTTTTTGTTTGATCACCTATTTTGAAGGCAATTTGAGCGTCGATAGCGGAGGTTGATTTTAAGAAGCTTCCATAAGGGTTGTTTTGCGGAGTAGCTGTCATTTCAAGCCAGTTGTCCCAACCCTTGGATCCGAATGAGCCTCCAACAAAGGCTTTTTGAACGTTTTGCTGAATGTAGCTTAATGTGCAGCCAATTTCTTGCCGATAATCAGGAGCAGCGTATTGTAATCCAAGTGAAAGTCGGAGTTGAAGATCAAACGGACTGCAGAGAATTTTGCCTATGGGCCCCAAACCTTCAATGAACTGACCAACTGCTTGGTCAGCTACCCCACTCATAAATCCTTGAAGGTTTGTAACGTAAAGAGGACTACCTTTAAAACCAGAGTTAATCCACTTAACGGTTTGAGCTGTGAAGTTGGAGAGCAGTGACCTTGCCATGGTGGTTACTAAAGGTTCCACGATACAGCGTTGTATTGTAAATCCCTGTGTTTGGCCAGAAGTGTTGCCTGAAATAGAATTTGCAGCAGAACTGTTGATCGGCACAGTCATGACGTTGCCAGTTGCTGATGCGACTTGGGCCTGAGCTTTTCCTGCTAGGATTCCCGCAAAGCAACTTGCAGAATCTGCCTCAACTTTATTTACAAATCCGAACAGAAGAGGCGTCAACACTAAAGAGGTTGTAACTATACTAAGAGTGATGTTTTTAAAATTGTTCATTATAAAATAACTCGGCACAGTGCGCATTGTCTTTCTAATTATAACTTATCAAAGAAATCGTAGCCATGGTCTGTTTGGTCGAATATCACACCAGAAGTGTCGAAGTAGTTTTTAAACTGATGAGCAGTAATTAGAAAACTTTCTGCATTTTCAGCGTAGGATGAAACCCCTGGGAGTGCCTTGATTGGATCACTCAGAATGTACTTTAAACCGGTGATGCTGTAGATCATTCCTGAAACGCGTTCAGTAAACAAAATATGTTGCTGTACGGCGCTTTTTGGGACAGTCATTTTGAAGAGTTCCGACTCAATTTTTTGGTATTGAGCTATTAATGGATCAAGTTTTTTTAACTCAGAAGGATCATTTTTTTGAGTGGCACGGTCAACTATTGCGATTTCATATTCGAGTGGTTCCGGAGTTTTTTCGGTAAGGATAGTTGCTAGAGCATTTCCGTATTGTTTTATTTTTTCCTTACTTTCGGATGTTTCTACTTGAAAATCGCCTTCGGTGTAGTGTTTTATTTTTTGATTTTTAAGTTGTGTTTGGACTGTGCTACTAAGAAACGCCTCTAGCTCCTTTTCGGTTGGTGGTGTTCCTGAGTTTTTTGCAGCAATTATTTTTACAAATAATTCTCTTGAAAATTTATCAGTTTCAGTAAGGTCGTTGTCGGTTTCGGAATTTATTTTATTTGTGACTGTGTCTGTGTCCAGTTTGTCATTAGGTCCTTTTGTAAGAGGGTCCCTGCCATTTTTTATCTCCGCACCGTCTTCTGTGCCGTCACCATCAGTATCAGCATTTAAAGGGTCAGTTTTCCATAGGCCTTCTTCCCAGTCTTTTAGGCTGTCAGAGTCGCTATCTTTAGAAAGGATGGCAGATTCTGCTGTAGACGTTGCGATCGTTGGGGCAATATAAATCTCCTCCGTGCTTGAAAAAATTATGAAATATAGAAATGAAATAGAAATTATTGCTAATCCAAGTAGTAAGATATTTTTTTTGCTCGGCATTTTCATAGGAATAAAGAAGTGCGTTGTTTTTTGCTTCGCATTAACAGTAAGTATATCAAAAAAATAAATGAAATGTTTCCCCACAATTCATCTGATATAATTACGGCAATGCAAAAGAAAATATTTATCAAGTATATTATTTTAATTGGACAAGTTTTCTCCTTCTTGTTTTTTTCTTCTCTAAGTTTTGGAGAAACTTTTGTTTTCCAGAGAAATTTTGGCTTGGGGTCACGCGGAGAAGACGTCTTAAATTTGCAAAAATTACTTAATTTGGACTCCGAGACACGAGTAGCTATTAGTGGCATTGGCTCCCCCGGTCAAGAAACTGGCTCATTTGGCTATTTAACGAGAGATGCCGTAATTAAATTTCAAAAAAAATACATCAAGGATATTTTGCTTACCAACCAAGTTCCAACTGGATATGTTGGTCCAAAAACTTTAAAACAACTTAATAAATTAGCCAAAGCGAAAACTGTTGTTGACAACCGGACTAAAACCAACAACGTCTCGTCACAGTTACCTCTTCCTTCTGTTGTTTCTCGCGCACCGTCCGTTCAGCTCCGGACTCCTGCGATAATTTCCGTGTATCCGGATAGGGTGCGCCAGGGAGACACCGTTACCGTGTCAGGTGAAAATTTTTCTTCGACTGGTAATACCGTGCGCCTCCGTTTCGGACAAATTGAAGACACGTTTTATAATCTTCCTTCCGTTGACGGAAAAACCATTTCATTTACATATCAACCACCAGATGTTAAAACTATGACAAAAGATGAAATACTGGCCTTACCGCCTCAAACATTGAGTGCAATTTTGAATCCGATTAAGGCCGCCGGAGGTTCTATTGATGACATTGTTGCACCGTACCGATCGATAAAAAATGAAAGAGACTTCAAAACATTTTTAAACAGAAACGGTCACTCGCTCGATGAATTGTATGATAAATTTTATATAACGGTTGAAAATATCTATGGGGTGGGCACTTCCAGAACGGTGGCCTTGTGGGGCTTAAGAAAATTGCAATTCGGAATGAGTTTGTCAGATAACGACAGTTTTTTTTCAATTATTAGCTCGTTGTTCGAAAGTTTTACGCCGAAAGCCCACGCTCAAGGAACAGCCGAAGGGGGTATTAACAGTGGAATTATTATGTATTGCACCTGCGCAGACGGCTATTTAACATTTATGATGGATTATTCCCAAAACGGTGGGTCAGGGCTGTACTACTGGTCTTCCAGTTTTCAGGCGACTACGGGGAATCCAATGATGAGCGGACCGCACCTCGGGTTTTTTATTCAAAATGCCGGCATATGTGTAGTCGGTGTCGAGCCTTACTGCGCGGAAGTTTCAGCTAATATCGCAAGTCTTCCTTGGGGCGAGGCTCCGGTGGGAGGAAATTGATTACTCTGTGTTTGTGATCAATCAACCTGCAACAGTTGGGTTACTTCCCGCCACTCTTTCAAAGACAAATCCTCTGGCCTTACGTTCGCGTCCATACCTAGGCGAGAAAGAGTGCTTTTTATGTCACCAAGTTCCCTCAGGTTGCCCGACAACTTTTTTCTTTTGTGCAAGAAGCCCATTTTTACGGTACAAAAAAATTCTTCCTCGGAGAAACCGTCGAAGAATTTTTTTGAGATGTTCTCAATCGAGAGAATGGCCGAATCAACACTTGGCGGTGGAACGAAACATCCGGCTTTTACTATGCCGATAATTTTCGGAACGCCATAAGCCTTCACTGAAATCGATAAAATACTTTCTTTTCCGTCCCTTGCCACGATACGTTCTGCTACTTCTTTTTGAACTAGAATAACCATTGTTTCTGGCTGTTTTTCAGCCTCGAGGAATTTTCTGATGAAGGCGCCTGTGATGTAGTAAGGAATGTTGGCTATTAGTTTGTAGCTTCCAGGTATTAGTTTGTAGGCTGATGGGTCGAATTTTAGAATATCATCTTCGATTAGAGTGAGTTGAGTGGAGGAAATTCCTAAGGCAAATTTTTGACTGAGAAGTGGGACAAGCCGTCGGTCTTTTTCGATTGCGATAACTTTTGCACCTGCCTTAAGAAGTGCCTCGGTCAGCACCCCTTCCCCAGGTCCTGCTTCGAGTACAGTCTCCCCAGGAATAATTTTCCCAGCTAAAACAATGTCGTTGATTGCTTTTTTAGAGCGCAAAAAATTTTGACCGAGTGATTTTTTGGCGTAAACCATTTTTGTATATTAATCCAAGTAGATAATTTTGCCACCACCTTCGTATTTTTCCTCTTTACTCACCAATTCTTCATCAATATCGAAAACAAATTCCGAAGGCACGTTGATTTGTTTGGAGCCGTAAATTGTTCTGACTGAGGCGTATGATAAGTATAATTTTTTCTTAGCACGAGTTAAAGCCACATAAAATAATCGACGCTCTTCCTCTGATTGGCGCTCATCTATTTTTCCTGCAGACAATCTTTTGTGAGGAAACAAGTCGTCTTCCAAGCCGGTGATAAAAACATATTCAAATTCTAGTCCTTTTGCCGCGTGCACCGTCATGAGTTTGACTGCGGATTTATTTTTTGTAAGTTCGTCTTGATCAGAAGCTAGGGCCGCCTCTTCGATAAACTTCTCAATTCCCTCTTCTGATTTTTCAAATAGATCGTATTTTGTGGCGAAGGTGACAAGTTCATGAAGGTTTAACAGTCTTTCCTCGTCTTCTGTGCCACCTTTTCTCAATTCGTCTTCCATTCCGGAGACCTTGATAATGTGTTTAATTGTCTGAGATGGTTTTTCCCTAAGAGCAATTTCTTTTATGCCTTCCAAAATTTCTCTAAAATCATTTACTTTTTTTCTGGTAGTCGCGGGTAAAGTTCCCTCTTGGTCAGCAAAAATTTTAAGTACTGTCACTTTGCCAAGACCTCTTGGTGGAACATTGATAATTCTCTTCATATCCGACAAACTTTCTGGGTTTAGGGAGGATTTAAGGTAGGCAATTACATCTTTAACCTCTTTTCTTTCAAAAAATCTAGTTCCGAGAACTTGATAGGGAACATTTCGGTTGAGCATTCCCTCTTCGAGCGCCCGGCTTTGAAAATTAGCGCGGTAAAGTACGGCGATTTCGGAAGGAGAAACACCTTTTTCTTCGATAAGCTCCTTGGCTTTTTGGGCTACAAACCTCGCCTCATCATTTTCGTCATAAGCCTCCATTAAACCAATCTTTTCACCCTCGCCGTTTTTAGTGAATAGATTTTTTTCTTTACGAAATTTATTTTTCTCTATAACTCTGTTGGCGGCAGTCAGAATTGTTTGAGTTGAGCGGTAATTTTCCTCAAGGAAGATGATTTTAGCTTCCGGATAATCTTTTTCGAAGCCCAGGATGTTTTTGATGTCCGCTCCTCTCCATGAATAAATTGTTTGATCGATATCTCCCACTACACAAAGGTTTCGGTTTTTCTCACCAAGATATTTGGCAATCAAGTATTGAACGCGGTTGGTGTCCTGGTACTCATCTATGTGGATATATTTCCAGGTGTTTTGGTAATGTTCGCGAACGGTCGGGTTGTCCTTAAGTAACATGGCGGTTTTAAGTAAAAGGTCGTCGAAGTCGAGAGATTTCTCCTTTGCCAGCGCATCCTCATATCTTTTCCATACGGAGGAAACGATTTTTGGAATATATTCCGTATCAGCTTTTGCTTCAAACTCACGGAAAGTGACAGCATTCCCCTTCTCTCTGCTTATAAGATTGGCAATGTTGGAGGGGTCAAAATTTTTTCGGTCTATGCCTTCGGCATCCATGGCATCCTTTATAAATTTGAGAGAATCGCTTTTGTCGAGAATGGAAAAATGACGTGGAATGTTTAAAATCGAAGCGTTCTCCTTAAGAATCATTACTCCCAAGGCATGAAAGGTGCTAAGAAGTGGCGTGTTTACATTTGACCATCTGTTATCTGCGGAAGGGTCAAATTCCTGTCGTAAAGAATTGGTTGTAGGTTGTGAGTTTAGAAGTTTGCTAACCCTGTCGCGCATTTCCTTCGCTGCTTTGTTGGTAAATGTGATCGCAAGGATGCTTCGGGGAGACACACCCTCCTTAATTAAGTGAAGGATTCTGTGGGTAATAGTTTTGGTTTTACCTGCCCCTGCCCCAGCGATGATTAATACTGGTCCTTCGGTTTGAAGAACCGCAGACTTTTGTTGCTCATTTAATCCAGCGAGGTGTTCCATAATCGCATCACTATATCACACGAGATGAATTTAGATTCAATATTTATGTTGTGTTTTTATACTTAATAGCTTCGTTGGAAATTTTCAAAAAAACTCGAGAAAAAGGATTCCGAATTCAAAATTTTGGAGAAAATGCCTTTAACTCCAATCGTTGCGATGTGCAAACTTCTTACAAAATGAAAATTTTTTACTTTGGTTGAAACTCGAGGTGTTTTTTAGAAAAATGCTCAAGTTTTTCTTATCCACACCTGCCTGATTTCCTGGTTGACTTTCACCCCTCAAAGGCTATAGTAGATGGTGTACCAGAGAGGGTAGTTTGACTGAATGGCTAATTAGAGCCATATTTTGACTGAAGGACCGAGTTCGTTAATTAAAATAGGCTTATCGCAAAAGATACTCCCATTCCTTGTTCATTAAGCCGTAAAGAACGGCTGAACAAGGCCATAATGTCGCTTATTAAGACTCTTTTTTATACAAGAGTTTTGGTTGCTTTGGTTTTATTAGGAATGCCGTCATCTACTCATGCCGGCATTTTCTCTTTTGTTTCAAGTATTTTTTCCAGTCCAGTTAAGGCTGAATCTGCTAGTGTTTTGACTTCCCAAAGTATTCCACTTCTTCAAGCGGCATTGAATCCAGACCCTAACCCGGCAAAAGGTGGCGGAGATATAACTGTGGTTGGAGACGTTGCTCTTCTTCCAGAAACCGGTCCTTCAGGTACTATGGCCGAGATAGAAGAAAGTCGTTCCGACGCAATCAGTATTTATGTTGTGCACGAAGGAGATACTTTGTCACAAATTGCAAAAATGTTCGGTGTCTCTGTTAGCACTGTGATGTGGGCGAACAATGTTAACCCTAAGACCCTCAAGCCCGGACTTCAGCTGGTTATTTTGCCAGTTTCCGGTATTCAGCATGTTGTTAAGAAGGGTGACACAGTGAAAAGTATTGCCATTAAGTATAAGGCTGACGCTAGAGAAATTCTTCAGTTTAATAATTTACAAGCTGATGAACTTCTCGCGGTCGGTTCAAATATCATAATTCCGGACGGCGAAGTAGAAAGTGTGGCGGTCACACCTAATTCTCATGCAACATCCAGACTTCATGGTGCAGGTGGTCCAAATTACGATTACTATTATAAGTCGCCGCTAGCCTCTTATTCAAGAACTCAAGGTTTGCACGGTTATAACGGTATTGATATGGGTGATCCTGTTGGTACACCTGTTATGGCGGCAGCTGCCGGTACGGTTATTGTGAGTAGAAATAGCGGTTGGAATGGAGGTTACGGTTCATACGTGGTTATTTCGCATGGCAACAATACGCAAACCCTTTACGGTCATATGAGTGAAAATATTACGTACCCTGGAATGCAAGTGTTTCAAGGTCAAGTGATCGGTTACGTTGGTTCAACAGGAAAGTCTACAGGACCACACCTTCACTTTGAGGTTCGTGGAGCAAAAAATCCTTTTTAAAATTTTTACCTTGAGTGAGTTCTTTGGTCGAATGAGCGGAAGTCAATAAATAATTAAAGACCGAACAAGAGTACGACTTTTCCTTTTTGCTGGTTTTTAATTCACAATTTTTATTTCTTGGTTTGGAAACTTTTGTTATTCTTCAAGTCGTTTTGGTCTGTATTGAATTGCCTCAAGTATGTGCGACTCCTCAATGTTTTCTGATGTGGCGAGGTCTGCGATGGTGCGGGCTAGCTTGATGACCCTATGATAAGCTCGACCGGAAAGACCTAAGCGTTCAGCAGAGGCATTTAAAATTTTAGTAACACCGTCGTCAAGTTTTATAAGGTTTGAGATATCTCGTGCCGTCATTTCACTGTTGGTATCAATTTTTCGGTTAGCTTTTTTGAACCGCTCAGCTTGGATTTTTCTGGCTTGAATTACGCGTTTTCTAATATCTTTAGTATTTTCTCCGAGGCTAACATTTGAAAGGGTTTTGTGTGAAATTCTTGGCACTTCGAGCCAAATATCGATACGGTCGATAATAGGGCCAGAAATTTTATCTCGGTAGCGTTTTAAGGCGATTGGTGCGCAGACACATTCTTTGTCTGTTGAGCCTAAATTACCACAAGGGCAAGGATTCATGGCGGCAATTAAGATGAAGCCAGCAGGAAATTCCACAGTCCCCTTGGCTCGGGAGATCGATACCGTCCTTTCTTCGAGAGGTTGGCGAAGTGCATTTATCGCTCTGCGGTCAAATTCTGCAAATTCATCTAAAAATAAAACACCGTGGTGAGCGAGAGTTACTTCCCCCGGTTTTGGGTTGGTACCACCGCCAACAAGTGAAACATAAGATGCTGTGTGATGTGGTGATCGAATCGGTGGCTCAGAGACCATTGGACCTTTGAGAATGCCCGCAACCGAATGAATGGCCGTTACGTCTAGTATTTTATCGAAAGATAATGGAGGCAGTATGTGGCAAAAGGCCCTAGCTAGCATCGTTTTGCCTGTTCCAGGTGGACCAAACATAGATATGTTGTGACCCCCTGCCGCAGCAATCTCAAGTCCTCGTTTTGCAGTTTGCTGTCCCTTAATATCAAAAAAATCAACTTCATATCTATCGGATTTTTCCGAAACAACGGTCTTTTTTTGGGGCACCATTTTTTCTCCAACCTTGTCAGTTTGCTTAAGGGTTTCAAGGTGATTTATGACTTGATTTAAGGTTTTTACTCCGTAAACTTGGATATCATTTATTAAGGCGGCTTCTTCAGCATTTTCTTCGGGGACATATATTTCAGTAAAGCCATGGTCTCTTGCAATTCTTGCAAGCGGAAGTACCCCATCAATTTTTCTGAGTTTTCCGTCCAGAGAAAGTTCACCTAGAAAAATTTTCCCTTCTGGGTCAAAATTTGTTTCCTCGGAAGCTTTTAAGTAAGCCAAAGCAATAGCCAAGTCAAAAATGGGTCCTTCTTTTTTAATATCCGCGGGTGCAAGAGAAATAGTTATCTTTTGATTTTTTTGTTTGGGAGATTTAAAGCCACTGTTTTTGATGGCCGCGGCCACTCTGTCACGCGATTCTTCCACACCTTTATCAGGTAGTCCTACAATTGAAAACGCATGTAGCCCCTTAGAGAGATCAACTTCAACAGTGATTGGTTCCGCGGCAAGAATGGTTGTTTGGGCGCTGTATACTTTTGCGAAAGACATAATTATACAAAAATACTAACTAACAAAAAAACGAAACTTATTGGACCATATCAGTGGTGAAAAGAAAGTTCTCGTAATTATTCGTATGTTCGTGTAATCAGGCACCCATATGCTTCTTGCATGTAGTTGCAGCCGGATTGGCTTCAAGTCGGTCCACCTCAATTGGTTTTTTATCAAATTCGCAAAGACCATAGTTTCCTTTGTCGATTCTTTCCAAGGCAGTTTTTACTTCGTTATAGCGAATCTCAAGCTGTTTAAGAATACCAGTATTTTCCTCATATGACTCTATACTATCAGCTACTTCGTTTGAATCTGAAGCCAGAATATCCATTTTATCTGGTTTTGCCTCCCAGTCGGCTGGGTTAGAAGGATTTCTGCGACCCACGGTTTTCAATTCTTCTTCAAGGATGGATAATTCTTTTATTAATTTCTCTTTAAATTGTTTTGTATTTTCCATAGTCAAATCATATCAAACGTTTTTGGCTTTCGCTATTCCTAAAAAACTAAGAATAATAAGCTCCTACTGAACCATTTTACTGGCGATGATACGTTCCGCGACCTCTTGAAGTGTGTCGGCGTTAGTAGTAAGGATGATGTTTTTCTTGTCGGCAAACGAATATAAAAATATTATCTTACCATCCCCGTCTCTTAGGGCTCTGACATCACGATTTCTTACAACCATGTCTTCAAATGTTCTTTCTTTTTTTAGTAAGTCATCGCTGGTTGAAATGGTAATATCTTTTTTTGGCTTAGCTCGAATGAAAATTGGTCCTAAATCTTCCTCCATGTTTTTTTCCCAGGCAAGCATGCCCGCAAAAGCACTTTGGTAGTAACTGGTTCTGAGAATCATGAATGGTTCTGGGGTACTAAGGGCGTGAATCCCGAACAAAAAATTCTCGTCAAGAGATCTTGCAAGTTCATCGGACGCATGTGACTCTATCATTTTAAGAAAATCCTCCGTGCTTACTGGAATCTTTTCTGGGACAGAATTTTTTATCATTCCGATGGAAGTTATTGAAGAAAGAATTCCCGTGTTTTCTTCCCTTTCTTTTACTAATTCAGAAGTAATTTGTTCTCTGTTGAGATTTTTTAAATCGAGCGATTTAAAAATGTCAGTTGTTATTATTTGTTTAAAGGTTCCAGGGATAGTAATTTGTTTTGTACCTAAAAAGTTTCGTAAAAAAAAGATAACTGCAATGGCCATAATACCAAAGGCGAACAGAGAGATACTTGTCCAGATGATAGTTCTTGATCCTTCAGACGCTGGGTTTGTGGTCTCTTCGGAATAATTTCCAGAGCGTATTCGCTTCTCGTTTTCTGCTATAGCTATTTTAGTTAAAGAACCCTGTCCACCTTTAAGCATTTCCTCCACATCACTTTGAAATGTTCGAAGAGGTTTTGAGTCTTGTTTATCCTGATTTTTTTCCGGAGGCATGGCTATATTGTCGCAGAGAGAATGATTGTAGGCAATGGTGAAATTGGTAATAATTGAAAATCCCCTCGTTCCGCACTGCGGGACGAGGGGATTTGTCATACTTATTTCTGTGTTGGAGGAGCCGGACGCTTAATGAAATTCGGGTCCGCGTCTTTGATAGAAAGTTTAACTCGCCCTTTTTCTCGGTCAATTTCTTTCACAACCACAGGGACTTTGTCTCCTATTTTGAGTACGGTTTCAATGCGATCAATTCTGAATGGTGCGACCTCTGAAATGTGAACGAGTCCGTCGTTGCCACCACCAAGCGATACAAATGCTCCAAATTCAGCAAGTTTAACCACTTCCCCGATAAACCGATCACCAGGTTTGTATTCGTGTGTCATTTCCTCAATGATTTTTTTGGCTGCTTCAGCTGTTCCATTTTTACCTGTGATGAAAACAGTACCATCTTCCTCAATGTCTATGCCGTCAACTCCGGTAGTGTCTCGAATTTGGTTGATGGTTTTGCCTCCAGTTCCGATTATCAAACCAATTTGATCTGGCTTAATTTTGATTACCAAAATTTTCGGCGCTTTGGGAGAAATATCTGCACGAGGTGTTTTTATTTCCGATTCAATTACTTCAAGAATTTGTAGTCGGGCCAGTTTGGCCTTTTCAAATGCCTCTTCGAGTATGTGTAGAGGAATTCCTCCCACTTTTACGTCCATTTGAACTGCCGTCACTCCTTTTTTAGTTCCGGCAACCTTGAAGTCCATATCACCGTGATGATCTTCTGGTCCTTGAATATCGGTAAGTACTTTGTACTCCTTTTCATTTTTCATCATGAGACCAGAAGCGATTCCTGCCACAGGTGAAGTGATTGGAACACCTGCATCCATAAGAGCCAGGGTTGAACCACAAACGCTTCCCATCGAAGTTGATCCGTTTGAAGAAAATGCTTCAGATACCACTCGAATTGTATAAGGAAAACTTTCTTTCGACGGTAATATCGGAACAAGAGCTTTTTCCGCTAACGCTCCATGGCCAATCATTCGGCGATTTGTTGAACCGATCCGTCCAGTCTCTCCAGATGAAAAAGGAGGGAAATTGTAGTGGTGCATGAAACGTTTTTTAGTTTGTAGTTCCATACCCTCAATAATTTGTGAATCTCCTGGCCCACCTAGTGTTAATGCGGAAAAAATATGTGTACCCCCGCGATAAAATATTCCTGTACCATGAATCATTGGAGAAATCCCGCCCGCTTTGGCAAAAAGGGGCCTAAGTTCATCCATTTTTCGGCCATCAGCTCTCTTGCTGTTTTTAACGGCCTCATCGTGAATTATTTCATTCGTTTTCTCTTCAAAAACAAAATCGGCAAGAGAAGGCTTTACTTCAGGCAATTTTTCTTTAAACAATTTCATCCACTCCTCCTTTATTTTGTAAATCGCATCGTGCCCCGCTTTTCCAGACATGACGTGTTCTAGCATCTTGCTTTCGATGTTTTCTGCGAAAAGATTTTTTAATTCTTTAGGAATTTCGGGAGCAGGAATTACTTTTTTTTCTTTTCCAATTTCTTTTATAATTTTTTCTTGCCAGGCCTGCAGTTTTTCAATTTCCTCACTTCCCTTTTTGAGAGCCTTCATTAAAGTTGTCTCAGGAATTTCTTTTCCTCCGATTTCAATCATGTTTATGTTTCCATCTCTGCCACAGGCCAATATATCCGCGTCACAACTTTCCGAATCTCTGATTTTGTAGGTAGGGTTTATGGATGTTTCGTCCTTATCTTTCTCAATTCCGATACGAACGGCGGATACGGGACCCTTCCATGGAATATTTGATGTGGCTATAGCGAGAGAGGCGCCAATCACTCCCAAAACATCCGGATCATCCTCATCGATAGAAAGGACGGTAATCACTACTTGAACTTCGTGTCTAATGTATTGCTCAAACAGAGGTCTGATGGTTCGGTCTACAATTCTTCCCGAAAGAATAGCCTCTTCGGTGGGGCGTCCCTCGCGACGTTGAAATCGGCTGCCTAAAATTTTGCCCGTAGCGTAAAATCGTTCCTCGTAATCAACAGTGAGTGGAAACCAATCACCTTCTTTTGCACCTTTTGACATGACCGCAGTCGCGAGGATGACGGTATTGCCGTAACGAATCATAACCGAACCGTTTGCTTGTTCGGCTAGGTCGTTAAACTCGGCTGTTAATGTCTTTCCTCCCAATTCTATAGAGTATTCTTTTTTCTTCATACTAATAAGGAGACCTTCGGATTTTAGGTTTCGAACATGTTCGAAATCTATCTATCCGCAGGCCTCGATTAGCTTTTAATATTTCCCAGTGTAGCAAAGAATTAGCAATTTTTATATTTGACAATCTGTGTTATACTGTGTTCATAAAATCTTTTGCGAATTTCCATCGTGTGTGGCCAAAAGTTATTTTTTAAATGAAAGTTGCATTTCTTCGGGTTGAAATGGGTGAGAGGGATGAACTAGATGCATTTCTAGAGCAAAATCCCGACATCAACATCAAGCATGTTTGCCAAACATTTTTTGAACAAACTTGTAGTGACATCAACAGAATGGACAAAGAAAGAGGAATAGTCTCGATTTGGTATGAATAATAAGGTCATAGGTGATCACACCTGCAGGCGAGGGTTTATTCCTTCGCTTTTTTATTTGCAATACCCCCGATTCGCGAAGCGAATCGGGGGTATTGTTCGTTTTAATTATGAATTTAAATTTTACTTCTACTCGTTTGCCACAGTTCTAGGTGCGCTTCGCTCTCGTCTTGGATTGCCGGCCGAACCCATTAAATATTTGCGAGGATTTTCATCTAAATCGATAAATTCATCTGCCGCTTCTTTAAGTTTTCCTGAAGCAGATTTTCCGAAAGTCACTACTTCTACCTGACACCCCTCATGTACCTGAAGATATTCAACAAGTGGTACAAAGTCACCGTCGCCTGATATAAGGATTACCGCATCCAGTTTTGGCGCTAGTTTGATTGCGTCTACTGCGAGTCCAACATCCCAATCAGCCTTTTTTGCCCCACCAGCAAAGATTTGTAAATCTTTAGTCTTTGCTTCGATTCCAACCTTTTGCAATGCCTCAAAAAAGTTTTTTTCGTCTCCTGATTCTGTAGTGATGACGTAGGCAACGGCACGAATAAGCGCCCTGCCTGCTAAAGCATCCTTAACTACTTGTCCAAAATTTACTCGAGCGTTATATAAATTTCTTGCTGTGTGGTAAAGATTTTGCGTATCGATAAAAATTCCAACTCTTTGTTCTTTGTGTTTGATTACTCCCATAAAAATGATTTAAAAACTTATAAAAATATGTTACTTTAAATAATGATACCATGGCTCGCCCCGTAGAGAGCCGAGCCTCGAGGCTCTACTATCAGGGTGTTTAATTACACCTATAAAAATTATTT
>SIBU01000015.1 GCA_009695005.1 Candidatus Tayloriibacteriota bacterium | reverse complement strand
ATCTATAACTTCCTCGTTTGTTTCTATTCTTACTCCTCCGATTAGTGTTTTGTCCTCCTTCCATTCCAGTACTGTGTTCATTGATTTATATCTTTTCTTCAATAAATTTTCTACTTCCGCGGTTGCTTTTGGTGTGAGAGGTTTTTTGCTCAATACCTTCGCGCGTAAAATATTTTGCTCGCTGTCAGAAAGTTGCTCGAGATATTTTAATATTTCAGGCGTTTTCGATAATAGATTTTTTTTCGCCAAAAACTCCACAGACATTTTGAGCACGTGTTCAAGCTCAGCACCACTTTTGTTTTTGGTGGTGGCGTAGATTGCTTCTGCGACATTTTTTGTGGAAAGTTTCATGGGGAAGGATTTAGGGTTGAGGATTGGGGCAAAGGGTTTAGACTAGATCGTCTTGACGCTTTTCTAGTATTTTTTTGGTAGCTTCAACAACAAGAGAGGAAACTTCCATTCTGGCTTCTTCAACCATCTTTACTTTTTCCGCTTCCAGGGTTTTCTTGCCATTCGCTATGAGTTTTTCCACATCCGCCTTGGCTTCCTCGAGCATTTCGGCTCGTTTGGCCTCTGATTTTTTTCGCCCATCTTGGAAAATTGCTTGGGCGTCAGATTTTGCCTTAAGAATAATTGCTTCATGCTCGGTCTTGGTCAGCGCCAACATTTCGGCATTTTGTCTGGCGTCATGAACTCCCTTGGCGATTTTCTCACTACGCTCAGCCATCAATTTATTCAAAGGTTTTAGGACGAATATATATAGCACAGCAAAAACAATAACGAAGTTGATAGCTTGAGCTACTATGATTTGCCAGTCGATGTGGAATGTTGAAATTATGGAAGCCATAATTAGATTTAAGATTAAAGATTTAAGTAAGAAAAAAAGTAATAAAATGCCCAGCAGACAGTAGGAAAAATTCAAGAACAGCAGACTGAAGATTCGAGACTAAAATTGAAAGTAAGACAGGGATCTAATCTGGTTTCTGTTTTACTTAAATCTTACAACTTTAATCTTAAATCTGCTTCTGAACTTAAATCTTTCAACTATCAACTGTTAGAGAGAAAAGGCGATAACGAGGGCATAAATCGCGATAGCTTCGGCAAAGGCAGAGGCGATAAGCATTGGAACCAAAATTTTTCCTGAAGCTTCAGGGTTGCGACCGATGGCTTCCATGGCCTTTGAACCGATCATACCTATACCAATTGCAGGGCCGATTGCTCCTACTCCGATAGCGATAGCCTTAGCAAGAGGGACAATATTTTCCATATATTTTATAATTAACTAATAAATATTAACTAACAACTGACCTTTGACCTTTACATTTCGGTATCTTTCATAAAATACCAAAAGGTAACTTTCAAAAGTTAAGCATGTGCCGTGTTGTGCTCGTGTTCACCGTGTTCCTCGTGCTCGCTATGATCTTGTGCTGCGATGGTGAAGTACACCAAGACCAAAATTGAGAAGATAAGTGCCTGAATCAGCCCCACGAAAATCTCAAGAAACATAAAAGGAATTGGCAGAATGTAGGGGAGTATCGCACTCATGGCCATTAGAAGAACTTCACCAGCAAAAACGTTGCCGAATAATCGGAATGACAGCGAAGCTATCTTTGCAAATTCACCTATAAGCTCAAGGAGGCCAACAAAGAACGTTACAGGGGCTACAACTAGCACTGTAGGTTCTTTCCAAACCTTGGTGAAAATGCTCCCGAGCGCCACTAGATTAACATATTTGTTAAAAGTTTTCCAGATGCCAATTGAGAAAATGCCAAAAAGGTTTGCTGAGATTACCGCCATGATTGCTAGGGCGATTGTGGTGTTAATGTCCG
Organism: Candidatus Tayloriibacteriota bacterium; assembly: GCA_009695005.1. Taxonomy (GTDB): domain Bacteria; phylum Patescibacteriota; class Minisyncoccia; order Phycocordibacterales; family SIBU01; genus SIBU01. Next base: position 19,219 of record SIBU01000015.1, on the reverse strand, counting down.
CAGTTCCACTTCGAAGGAAGGGGATAAAAGAAGCTCCACTCTCACTTTGTTCTACAACGCCTAATCCTCCAATAGGAAGAAGTCCCAACCAGTTGTTGATGAGTATGAAAAGGAATACGGAAAAAGCCAGCGGGAACACTTTTGTGGAAATTTTACGACTATTGGTAACTTGGTCACAAAGAGAAATTGCGCCTTCAAGAATTGCTTCAAAAATATTTTGCAAACCTTTTGGAATTTCTGAGAGACTAAGGCGGATTAAAACAGCAAACACCGCAATGATTATTACGGCTGAACTGCTTGTGAGTAGGGAATTTGTTATAGGAAAATTACCAATGTGGGCCACAGGTTCTGCAAAAAGTGTGGATTCATGTTTCAATTCTTCCGTCTTTTTGACGGGTGAAATCTCAATTTCCGATTTTTGGTTTGTTTGTGTTGTCAGGTTTTCCATGTACTTCGTTTTCAAGTTTTTGTAGATAGTCTTTGGTTGTTCGAACTATTCCGAATGACGATATTATAAAGCCGATACAAGAAAGGGTCAGGAACATCCATGGGCTTGTTCCGTAACGTGTGTCAAGATATTTTCCGATAAAAAGTGAAGCCATTATCGGCACGACAACCCACATGGATACTTGTCCGAGTATTTCAATTGCTGGTTTCCACCAAGGGTTTTTATCGCGCATAAAAACAGTTGTAAATTATCAGATTAAAGATTTAAGTAAAGCCCAAACAAACTAAATTAAGCTTTTTCTTGCTTAAATCTTACAACTCTAATCTTAAATCTGACTCCTGTACTCTAACAAAATACCTCTTGATTCTCAAGTCTAAATCTTCGTTTGTCATTCTTTCATTTGTACGTATGAAAGAATGTGGATAAATAAAACAGTCCCGTCTGATATGTAATCAATCGGGACTGTGTGAGTTTAAGAACAATTACACCGTAATCTCACCCGCCATAGGCGTGTGCATCAGGATTTTCGCTTCGTTAGGGGACCGGAATCCGAGCCCCATGGCGTAGAGAAGTTTGACGTACGCCGCTTCGTGAACCATGTCGCCTGTCGGTATTGCTCCGGCATCAAGTGCCACTTGTCCTGCTTCGTAGATTGCGGAGGAACTTGCCATGCCATCAGGGAACTTGAGCGTGATGAGTACCGGAATGCTCATACTTACCGCCATCTTAATTACCGGCCGGAGGTCGTATCGAGGGTTTAGGTAGGGAATGTTTCCGGCCCCCATGGCTTTGAGTATTAATCCCTTGCAACAGCCGCTTTTGATGCCTGCAGTAAGGAACTCGGGAGGTGTCCCCGGATAGAGGTCAGTGACGAAAACTCCCTCGCCGAACTGCAACCCGAATTCGCCTTGTGCATCTCCCACGTTCCGGATGCTTGCCGGGTGAAATACTGCTTTATTCCAATGCTCGCTATTGTTTTTCCACGCTGGTGAGGCGTTCACGTACGCGAGAAGAGGGAAGCTTCCCGATGAGAAGGTATTGAAGTCTTTCTCACTTTTCTTCCAAGTCCGGTTGGCTCGAAACACTTGGTGGTCAAAATAAATCATCACTTCAGTGACGCCTTCAAGCGCCGCTTTTTTAGCGACAATGAAAGCTCCGATGAGATTTCTTTTTCCGTCCGTAAGGTGATCCACCATTGGTAGTTGGGCACCGGTGAAGACTATTGGAATCCGAAGTTTTTTTGCAAACACTAAAGATATCGCCGTTGCTGATTCCGCCATGGTGTCGGTGCCGTGCGTGACGACGATGCCCGAGTATTTTTTTAGGATATCTTTGAGAAATATTGCCAGACGCGTCCAGACCATCGGGTCGGACTGGCTACTGTCTATATTCTCAAAAACGAGCGTGTCGAAATCTCCCATCTCTCCGATTTCCGGCACAAAGTTCAAAAAATCTTCGGCTTTTTTCGCCATGCCAAGTTTACCTGTGGTGGCGTCCGGAACTTCATTGATTGTTCCACCGCAAATTACCAGCGCTAAGGGTTTAGTATCCATGTTCTAGGTTTTTGATTAAGTGATGTTTAGTTTTCAAAGAGCAAATTCCGACCTTACTTGGGGACGGATTTTGTGCAAAAAAACGGCCCCACTCAAGGCCGTTTTTTGGTATTCGATATGTTTAAAATTGGGAGGGAATCAAACAACGTAAACCAGCCTCAAGTAATGTTTTAATGTGTTGTAACGCATGAATATATTAATCTGTGCGTATGCTTTCTTCAAAATAGCTTACTTACTATAGAAAGTCAAGTGCAAGAAAATTTCCCTATACTACGCTACCTTATAGGATACGGAAATTATAAGTTTGTGTGTGGTGGAGGATTAAGACGCGAGGCCGAGGGACTTTAGGAATTTTTCAAGTTCCTTGCCAGTAATTTCTCGAGAAGTGTTGGGTTTTAGATTACCGAGTTTGATATTCATGATTCGGAGACGTTTGAGATTGGTAACCGAGACTCCGAGGGCTTCCGTCATTCGTTTAATTTGATGTTTTTTCCCTTCTGTAAGTGCAATGGTGAAATTGTGAGCATCGGTAAGACTCACTTTGCAAGGCAGGGTGTTTTCACCTTCACCGATATCCACACCAAATTCGAGTTTTTTGGCGAAAGATGGGCTGATTGTTGTGGAAACACGCACAGCATATTCTTTTTCGTGCTCGTGTTTTGGATTAAGAAGACGGTCAGTAATACGCCCATCGTTTGTCAGAATTAAAAGGCCTTCAGAATTTTTATCCAAACGTCCGATTGGGAACAATCCCTCCATGTCAAATATTTCGGCAATTTCTTTTTCGCTGTCTACAGGGGAGTGGGTGACGTAACCTGCCGGTTTGTTATAAACGAGATATCGATACGATTTTTCCTCTTTATCCTTAATTTTAACTTTGTCATCCGGACCAACTTTTTGTCCTAGAACCGCTTTTTCACCATTTATTGTGACTTTTCCAGCCACAATAAGCGCATCGGCGCCTCTCCGTGTCGAGTGGCCATGGTCCGCAAGGTATTTATTGATTCTAACTTTGTCTAATTCTTCCATTGACATATTCTATAGGTTTGCCATATTTTTGGCTACTTTAAAGCCGTGTTATACTTTAAGTTATGAACGAGGACATTTTGAAACGTTTGGACGAGCAAGATAAAAAATTGGATGCGATTTTTGCGTCAGCAGAAAAAATGAGGAAATATTTTCTTTGGACTATGTGGATTTCGGTCGCCGTGGTCGTTTTTCCTCTTATAGGCTTGGTGTTCGCTTTACCGTCTTTCTTTGACGGCTTGGCAATTCCTCTCGGACTTTAATAGGTTTTTGGTTAAAAAAAGTCGAGTTTTCGTGTGTTTTGCTGGTTAATAAAAAATATGCTTTCTTTTCCAATCATTCACTATATTGTTACTTACGGATACTTGGCGATTTTAGTCGGATCATTTTTTGAAGGCGAGACGATTTTGGTTATTGGAGGTCTGGCTGTTCAACAAGGGTTTTTGGAATTACCTCTTGTTTTTTTGTGCTCTCTTGTGGGCACAATGCTTTCCGACAACACCTTTTTCTTTTTAGGAAGATTCCATGGCAAAAAATTAGTTGCTAAATATAAGTTTTTTCAGAAAATTAATGTAATGTCAGGCAAATTTTCCGGAAGAAGCGGACCTTTTTTAGCTTTTGCTATGCGCTTCATGTACGGCTTTCGACATTTGGTGCCGTTTAGTCTGGGAATGTCGGCCATTAAGACCAGAACTTTTTTTATTTTTAATTTTCTCGGCGGTTTAACATGGGTACTTACAATAGGTCTGGCAGGTTATTTCTTCGGAGATTTGCTTGAAATTATTTTGGGGCGCTTGCGTCATTACGAATTCAGAATAATCGTAGTTGCGATTGTTGTTGTAGTTTTAGGACATATTTTATATAAATTTGTACGTCATCGTTTAAAGGATATATCTAAAATTTCCTAATTTTTACATTCGAGTGCTATATTTTGTAATCCCATTCTGGGTTCATTGCTTGATTTCGTGCTTATTATTAAGCATACTTTAGCTTATGGATAATATTAAAAAAGATTTAAATAAGGTTTCTAGTTCAAAAAAAATAAATGACACATCTTGGAACAAGGTGGCTGGTTGGTACGACGAGATGCTTGAATCAGGAGAGGGTACTTATCAAAAGGATTTGATTTTGCCGAACGTTTTGCGTCTGCTTGATGTTAAGAAAGGAGAAAAGGTTTTAGACCTTGGTTGTGGACAGGGATTTTTCTCGAGAGAAGTATTTAAGGTGGGAGCGGAAGTTGTTGGGGTTGATTTGTCGAAAAATTTAATCGATTTGGCGATAAAACACTCGCCGAAGGAAATAAAATTTGTCGTAGCTCCGGCCGACAAGCTCGGGTTTGTTGATGGTGGCACTCAGGATGCGGTTTTGTGTATTTCGGCAATACAAAATGTGAAAAACGTGGCAGGATTGTTTTCTGAAAGCTTTAGGACTCTTAAGATTGGTGGACGAATGTTAATTGTGATGAATCACCCGGCGTTTAGAATTCCAAAACGGACAAGTTGGGGATTTGATGAAGTCACTAGATTTCAGTATCGTAGGGTTGATGAATATCTTTCAGAATCTGTTTCAGAGATTAATATGACTCCAGGAAGCGATTCTTTTGTAAGTACGGTTTCATTTCATCATCCTCTACAATTTTATTTTAAAGCTTTGACTAAAGCAGGTTTTTTGATTGGACGACTTGAAGAATGGAATTCCGGAAAAACAAGCCAGCCAGGCCCGAGGGCGAATGCGGAAAATAAAGCAAGGAAGGAATTTCCTTTGTTCCTCACACTTGAAGTCATAAAATTTAAGGCGTAGTGTCCAAATTGAAAATGATCCTAGATTTTCCATCGTTTTTGATAAAAAGAAATCGACAGAGCAGGCATTTGCGAATCACCGTTAAGGCAGGGGGACATGTCACAGTATCTGCTCCGCTAAGGATTACAGAATCAGCTGTTATGAGTTTTGTTGTGAGTAAAGGGGTTTGGTTGAGGAAAACAGTTGAGAGATTTAAAAAAATTCCTGACACTAAACTTTCTCGTTGGCAGGAAAAAAGATTGTATACGGATTATAAGGCTCAAGCTAAAGTTTTAGCTGAAAAAAAAGTTTTTGAATTAAATAAGTTTTATAAATTTTCTTTCGGAAAAATCGCAATTCGTAACAGTAGAAGCCGATGGGGAAGTTGTTCATCCAAAGGTACACTTAGTTTTAATTATAAAATCGCCTTTTTGCCGGAGCGTTTAGCCGATTATCTCGTAGTCCATGAACTTTGTCATTTAAAAGAACATAATCACAGTAAGAATTTTTGGCAATTGGTGGCTAAGATGATACCTAATCATGGCATTTTAAGGAAAGAGTTGCGCGATTTCGAAAAAACTTTTAAGTTTCCGAGTGTTGGTATATAATTTTGATATGAAAATCATTATTTACACAAAAACAAGTTGTCCTTGGTGTAAGGATGCCTTAGACTTTTTAAAGAGTAACAGTTTGCCCTTCGAAGAAAGAGAAGTTTTGCACAATCCAGAATATTTAGCGGAACTTGAAGCAAAAAGTAAACAAAATAAGACTCCAACATTTGATATAGGTGGTTTGATTTTTCCCGATTCTGATGTTGATCAACTACGAGATTATTTAATAGAAAAAAAGATTATTAGCTAGTTTGTTTGTTGGAATTTTATGGAACATTACGTTTGTACGGGTAGTTGCGGCGAAGAGTCAAGGAACCCAGGGATTTGCGGGGCGGATTTTTGCAGTAAGAAAGGAAAGTCTCTCGAGCCGTGTTCTTGTGAAGACGGTATGCATGAGAATGCCGGTAAAAAGATAGAAGAGGAAAATCCTGATTTGATCTAAATCTTGTAGAGTATCAATCAAAACGCTGTATGAAATACAGCGTTTTTGGTTTATCTTGTGTCTTTAAGATTTAAGCTAAAATGAAGTCCAAAAAACATAACAACTGCAAGAATAATAAATATATATTTTATGGAAAAACCAAGACTGAATAATCCTGTAGCTAAAATCGGACTAATTAAATAGGCCCAAGGTCTCATGGTTCTAAAAAAACCTATGACATTCGCTTTATTTGGCGCTGTTTTTTTAAAAAAATAAGTTTCGCTCATAATCTCGACCATAGAGGCTCCGATTCTTGTTGTAAAGAGCAAAAAGGTCCATAGAAGCATACTTTTTACCTGAATGAACGCAATCATAGAGGTGCTCAGGGCTATAACAATAAAACCAACAGACATTACTTCCTTCTCTCCCCAACGAGTGTCGGCAAGTTTGCCCAAAGGTGCCTCCGTCAAAACAAAAGGTACAAGCATTATTGAAAACATAATGCCAATTTCTCTCCAACTCCAACCGATATATGTATAAAGGTAGAGCGGAGTGTAGATAATCATCCAGGAATAAAAAAACTGCAGAAGAAAGTTTACAAAAAATATTGAACGGATATTCTTGTCCCCAACAATTTCTCTGATAATGCTTTTTGCAGGAATAATTTTGTATTCAGTGTCCTTGAAGTTTTTTAAATTGTTGTGAATGAGGAGAGCGATTGGTAATAAAAGAAGTCCTGCTGCAACAAAAATTTTCCAATAATCACCATCTGTCAATATAAAACTGCATATTAGAGGGGCTATGATCCAAGCAATGTTTGAGGTAGACAGGAAAGTCCCCCGAATTTTACCAGTAGTTGAATTTTTGGAGAAACTTTCCAAAAAAACGTCAATATTAAAACCTATGACAGCTATAGAAATAAAGCTCAATATAAAACATGCAGAAATAATAATTATGTTTCCAGTCAGCGCCATTCCAAGAAAAGCTATGAAATCAACAATCAGAAGGGTAAACATCGATCTGTAGTTGCCGAATTTTTTTAGAATGTTTGGGATTTTGCCAAAAATGAAAATAGTTAACAACGCTGAAAACGTGTACAGAATTCCAACATAAGCTTCGCTGGTAAATTTACTAAGAAAAGTTGAATTTATATATGCGGGTAGGGCAGCGTGTAAAGTGAATAAGAATCCCAAAATATAAATAACAAAAACGTTAGCATGCCGAGTTCCTGCCAAATCATGGTGCATGTACGAAATTATAGCACACTGACAGGCAGTATTTATTATATTTTATACACTAAGAAGTACTGGGATGACAATCGGACGCTTAGCGGTTTTTTGAAAGAGAAAACGGCCAACGTTATCAGTAAGTACATTTTTAACATACTCAAAGTTGATTGGATTCATTCCAGCGGTTGTGTCCTCAATGGTTTTTTTAATGATGATGCGTGTTTGGTGAAGTAGGTCTTGTGATTCACGAAGATAAACGAAACCACGAGAAATAATGTCCGGAGATTTTTTCAATTTTCCATTTGAAGAATTGACGGAGGCAATGATGACGAACATGCCGTCTTGAGCAAGCATCTGTCTGTCACGAATGACTACTTCCTGAACATCACCGACGGAAAAACCGTCAACCATGACCATTCCAGAAGGAGCCTTTTCTTTAAGTCTGACTAATTTTTTGCCACCTTCTTGGATTTCAATAATGGTGCCATTATCTGGAACGATTACATGTTCTGGAGGCATCCCTACATTTTTTGCTAATTCTTCATGTACACGAAGCATATAATGGTTGCCGTGCATTGGCATAAAGTATTTAGGCTTAATATGCTTGTGTAGCCATTCAAGTTCGCCGCGATTGCCGTGGCCTGTTGAGTGAATATAAGTGTCGGAAGTTCGGTAGTGAATAATCTTTGCTCCTTGGCGGGCAAGATTGTCTTTGAGTTTTTGAACCGCTTTTTCGTTGCCAGGAATGATTGAAGATGAAAGAAGAACACTATCTCTTGGAGTGATTTTGAAATATTTATGGGATTTATTGGACATTCTCATGAGAGAAGCGAATTCGTCTCCCTGAGCTCCTGTTACTAGAGCAATAATCCGATCGGGTGGATAGCTGTCCATTTCCTCCGGCATTATTAAGGTATCTTTTTTAACCTTAAGAATGCCCATAGCTTTGACAATCTCAATGTTATTTTTCATACCACGGCCGTCAACGACAACTTTCTTGCCGTATTTTTCCGCAGAATGAATAATTGACATCATACGTTCGATTTGTGATGCAAATGTTCCGATGATGAGCCGGCTTTTTGTATTTTTGATGATTTCGTCCAAATTTTGCTTTACGATTCTTTCTGGAGTTGAAAAGCCTGGGTTGTCTACGTTCGTCGAGTCCATCATAAGAAAAAGGGCATTTTCATTTTTGAAACGTTCAAATTCTTTCTCCTCGGCTTCCGTCGGGATACCATCTTCATGGTCGAGTTTGATATCTCCAGGGTTCACGATTGAACCGTAAGGAGTTTCGATAATCACTCCCATTGAATCTGGAATGGTGTGTGTAACTGAGAAAAACTTAACTCTAAGTTCCCCGATTTTAATTGTGTCCTCTTTTTCAACAACACGAATATCAAGCGCTGGCAGGTGAGGGAATTCCTCCTGTCGCTTTTTGATCATTACTGTTGTTAAGGCGCGAGAGTAGAGAGGAGGGTTGCCAATTCTGTCCATAATATAAGGAATTCCTCCGATGTGATCGAGGTGACCGTGAGTGATGATGACTGCACGGATTTTACTTTTTCGCTCTTCCAAATATTTTGTATTTGGCAATATATAGTCGATGCCTGGAGTGTCGTCATCTTTGAATTGGAAACCAGCATCAAGAACGATAATATCGTTTTTGAATTCGATCATTGTCATGTTCTGGCCAATTTGCTCAACTCCACCCAACGGAATAATGCGAATACTGTCCGCAGCAAGGGGAGGAATCACACTTTCTGTCTTTTTTTCTCCAAAAGGACCGCTACCACTTTGCGGGTGTCTTGCACCTCCTCTGTGGTGAGGTCGGTCAAGTTTCTTTCCCCCGTACCCTCTCGGTGTTTTTGAGTCCATACTTGAGGAGTGTGGGGTATGACGAATAGGACTAGTACCGTGTTGGGTTGTAGATGAGTGGTGATAGGGGGCAGGGGTTCTTCTTGGTGCTGTTGTGTGATTTTGAGACCCTGCCGTGTGCGGAGAACTCAATGCTGAAGAGTGAAATGTTCTGGTTGGCCCAGTGGACACAGTAGGTCTTGGGTTTAAACTTGTTGGTCCGGGTAATTTGGGACGTAATAGTGGTTTTTGTGGTTTGTCTTTTTCCATAAATTATTATTATTAATTCAAAATTAAGATTGTTCAGATGATATTACTGATTTCGATATTTAATTTGTTGCTTAGCTAGTAAATTTTTATTATTTAGGTGCAAATATTTTCCAGACACGCTCGGTATCAACATACCATTTTGAAACACTCAAAAATCTTTCGGCGGGAATTGTGATGTGTCCCAAACTAAAACCTCGAAGATTTTTTGGGACTACGTAAAGAAAGTCAGGTGAATAAATAAAAATTGCTGGAATATCGTTTTCAATTTCTTTTTGCAATTCAGGATATGTTTCCTCACGTTTTTCGATATCGGGAGTTGATCTTGCGTTGTCGAGAAATCTGTCAACTTTAGCGTTTGTATAGAGAGCGATGTTTAGACCTGGGTCGTTTCGTTGGGATGAGTGCCAAAAGGCGAATAAATCCAAATCTCTTCCAATGATTTCTCCGAACAAAAGTGCGTCGTATTTTCGCGGTCTTATTACATTTTGATTTAATTCTCCGATATCAAATATTTTTAAATCAACCTTCGCTCCGATTTTTGTCCACATACTTTGCACCATTTCGGCTGCATTCTTGAGTTCAGGAGCATCCGAAGTGCTTATAGAAAAAGCTAGTTGCAGGGTCTCTTTTTTTAATTTCTTTTCGTAAATTTTTGTTTGCTCGTTAAATTTCCATTTTGCATCATCTAGAATTTTTTTTGCGGCAGCGACGCGGTCGATTTCACTAAGTTTTGGTTCATTAGACGATTCACTGTTGATTTGAAAAAGTCCTGGTGGAATCGGTCCTTTTATAGCTATTCCGTAACCTTCAAGAACTTTGTCGACTATTGCTTGCTTGTCAGTGGCAACGTCTAGGGCTTGTCTGACTTCTTTGTTTGCTAGAACGGTCGCCTGATTTTGATTAAAAAAGATACCGAAAACTCTAGGTAATGATGTTCTTTCGACGCGATTGCCGTTCGTATTTAGTTCGTCCCCTTGTTTTGGAGAAATACTGGCTAAGCTGTCGATCGAGTCGTTTTTGTACGCTTCAATAAGTTCGGCGTTGTTTTGGTAAAATCTCAGTGTAATATTTTTAATATAAGGAGTTCCAAAAGTGTATTTTTTTGAAGCCTCTAGTCTGTAATAGAGAGGAACACCTTCGGAGTTTCTCTCTATTGATTTGAATTGATATGGACCAGATCCGACAGGTTGAACGTTATATTGACTGAAAGGGAATTCTTCTATCGGTACAGTGCTCCAGATGTGTTTTGGAAGTATCCCTAAGGTGGCGTTTTCAAGAAACGGTGAATAAGGTTGTTTGAGGATTAGTTGGACTTCTCGGTCATTTATTTTTTTTGCGACAACACCTTCCCACGTCGGACGTTTTGGGCTTTTTAAGCCAGGGTCTCGTGCCTTTTGAACAGTAAATAATACGTCGTCTGTTGTTATAGGTTTATTGTCATGAAATACGATATTTGGTTTTAAAACAAAGGTGTAGGTTAGTCCGTCTGGTGAAATTGAATAACTTTGCGCAAGGTCAGGAACCAGGGTTCCGTCAGGCGTTGCGCGCAATAATCCCGAATAAATTAGAGTAGTCATATCTCGGTCGGAATCGGAAAGAGCCAGTAAAGGGTTAATGAAACGCGGTATGCCAATAATACCTTCTGTAAGAGTTCCGCTGTGGGAAGGTATCTCAATCATATAAATATCGTTAAGATCTACGACAATGATTGTTGTGCTTATGCATAAAATAGTGGCGAGTCCGTAAAAAATTAAATTTTCGGTCAGAGAAAAACTATCAACAGCCTCGTTGATAATCCGAGCTTTGGGCATATTGTAACGTTTAAAAAATATATTTTTAAGTATCTTCTTCACGAGTCTGACTAACCGACAACCAACCACTAAAATAAGACACGTTGTGGGTGGTTAGATGTAGATTGTTGGTTATTTAATGATGAGCGCAAGAAATGCTGAAACAGCAAAAGCAATTGCAAGTAGTATTGTCGCGTTGAATGTAAACTTCTCAAAACCGCGTCTGGTGCGGAAGCTGGAACTGAAGTTGTCACCTAAGGCGCCCCCTAAACCCGCGGCTGTCTGCTGGAGCAGAATACCAATCGTTAGAAGTACCGCCAAAATGACCTGTATATAGGGCAATATATGAGAAATCGCTTGCATTCAGAAAAGAATAGCATAGTGAGGTAAAAAGTGCAAAGTCGGGTTCAAGTTAAAAAAGAAATCCCGCAACCATGGAGTGGTCGCGAAGAAAGATTTGTTGGTATGTGGAATTTTCTTAAATTTTCAAATAGGATTATCGAGATAACTAAAATTGATAAAATTAAGTAGTAATATTGTCAAGTTTGCGTAGTCTGGAAAACTAATTATAATATCTCCACTAACATTTTTTTAGAGCAAGTTGTTTCATCTATAACAACTTGCCATTTATCAGTAATAATACTTTACATATGAAAAAAGAAGTAAAATCGACGGTAAGCAAAGGTCTTCCAAAGATTTCTCCACTTGGAGACAGAGTTTTAATAAAAGAACTTGAGGTTGAATCGGTAGAAAAAACAGCTGGAGGGATTTTTATTCCTGATACGGTTAAAGAAGATCGTGGAGCAAAAAAAGGAGAAGTTCTTGCTGTAGGACCAGGAAAGTTTGACGATGGTAGACATATTCCGATGGAAGTAAAGGTTGGAGATACGGTTCTTTATCAATGGGGAGACACTATTAAAATTAAGGACGAGGAATATGTAATGGTAAGTGAATCGAATTTAATAGCAATTATTAGATAAAAAATATGGCAAAACAAATCATTTTTAACGAACAAGCCAGAAAAGCACTTAAGCGCGGTGTTGATATTGTTGCGGACGCCGTAAAAATAACTATTGGTCCTCGCGGTCGCAATGTCGTGCTTGACAAGGGTTACGGTGGTCCGACTATCACTAATGACGGAGTTTCCATCGCTAAAGAAATCACTCTCCGGGATAAGTTTGAGAACATGGGAGCAGAAATCGTGAAGGAAGTGGCGACCAAGACCAATGACTTCGCTGGTGACGGTACCACTACTTCTGTTATTTTGACTCAGGCCATTGTGGCGGAAGGTATGAAGCAAACCACTATGGGTGTGAATGCTATGGGTGTAAAGGCAGGCATTGAGAAAGCAACTGAACACGTACTCAAAGCTTTGAAGGATATTGCAAAGCCGATAAAAACCAAGGATGAGATACGACAGGTCGCCACTATTTCTGCCGAGTCTGAGGAAATTGGCAAAATTATTGCCGATACTATAGATAAGGTTGGTAAGGACGGTGTGGTGACTGTAGAGGAATCACAGTCTTTTGGGGTGGAATCAGAAATTGCCCAAGGTTTAGAGTTTGATAAGGGCTACGTTTCCCCTTATATGATTACGGATTCTGAACGAATGGAGGCTAAATTTGAAGATCCAGCCATTCTTATTACTGACAAGAAAGTTTCCAGCGTCAAAGAGATTTTGCCTTTTCTTGAAAAACTCGCTCAGAGCGGTAAAAAAGAGTTGGTCATTATTGCCGAAGAGGTTGAAGGTGAAGCTCTTGCAACATTTGTTGTAAATAAATTGCGCGGAGGTTTTAATGTTTTAGCTATCAAGGCGCCAGGATACGGTGACCGCAAGAAAGAAATTCTCGCAGATATTGCTGTAACTGTCGGAGCGACAGTTATTTCGGAAGAAGTTGGACTTTCCTTTGAGAAGGCTGAACTAACAATGCTAGGACGAGCGCATAAGGTAATTTCTACCAAAGATGACACTGTAATCGTTGGGGGAAAGGGCAAGAAATCAGAAATTGATTCCCGTTTGGCCCAGCTTCGAAAACAGCGCACTTCAACTGAGTCTAAATACGATATTGAAAAATTGGACGAAAGAATTGCCAAGCTCTCTGGTGGAGTTGCTGTGATTAAGGTGGGTGCAGCTACGGAGACGGAAATGAAATATTTGAAATTAAAAATTGAAGATGCGGTGAATGCCACCAAGGCGGCCATTTCTGAGGGAATTGTAGCTGGAGGAGGCGTTGCCCTTATTAAGGCTTCACAAAAAGTTGGTGAGTGGTTGAAAAATGAAGTGGCAAAGGGTAAGGAAAGTATGACGAAAGAATTTGAAGTTGGATTTCATATTGTTTTGAAAGCGCTTGAAGCTCCTTTGAAACAAATTGCCATTAATGCAGGTAAAGATGACGGTTCGGTGATTGTGGAGCATGTCCGAATGGGCAAGGGTAATACCGGTTATGACGCACTTAAAGATGTGATGGTTCCAGACATGTTGCTTGCGGGGATTATTGATCCTGTAAAGGTGACTCGAAGCGGAGTTCAAAATGCCGCCTCTGCTGCCGCGATTTTACTTACAACCGAGGCTGCTATTGCTGATGAACCTAAAGATGAAAAGGACATGCCCGCGATGCCAGGAGGAATGGGAGGGGGGATGGATTACTAGTAAGTTGCTAGTTATTAGTCGATAGTTTTTAGAAAAAAAGGAAGAGAAAAATAAACCCCCGGAAAGGCCTTTGGCCTTTCCGGGGGTTTAGTTTTGTGGTATTGTATTGTCATTAATATTTAAATTACCTTATGGACTCACAAACCTATAGTGAATTTCAAAAAAAGTATCCTCTTCAGGCCAGAAAAAAGTTTTGGAAGAAGATGGTCGGGCAAATTGTTGGAGTTGCTGTTATCGGTCTTTTTGTCGGTACATTTATGGGGGGTGTTATTTCTTTCGTTGTGATGAATGACGTTATTAAGGATTTCAATTTGTTCAGTTTTCTTCTAATTTCAATTACTTGCTATTTACTCTTCATGGCGGTTTGTATTGTTCCATATGCTCTCTACGTTAAAGCGTACATAAGGCGTTACTATTATTCCGGTGAACAGAATTTTGTCACAATCAAAAAGGGTGTCTTTGCTCCTGCGGAAATTCATGTTCAGTATCAGAAAATTCAAGATGTTTATGTTGATCAGGATATTTGGGACAGAATATGGGGTCTGTACGATGTTCATATTGCTAGTGCGACTCGAACTTCAGGCATTAAGGCTCATATTGATGGTGTTGATCAAGCAACCGCTGAGGGGTTAAAAAATTTCTTTCTTAGTGCCATTCAAAACGGAAATTCTGGCCAAAGTGTTTCTGGAGTTGTTCAAAATGTACAAGGGGTAGCGAGTAACATTCCTCCTAGAAATCAGGCAGTACAATTTCAAGAAGAAATTTCAAGCGACAAATATCCGCTCAGTTCAAAATGGATGTTTGGAGAAATAATTACGAAAGTGTTCCAGGCATTTTTTTCTATAGCCATTATATTTTTTGTGCTTTCTATACAGATGTCTGATAGAAAGACGAGTTCGGATTTTCTCTTCTTATTTTATGGGGCATTCATTTTGATTCCGTTGTTGTGGGGGTTTGTTACGCCGTTTCTTTGGAGAAAAAATTATTCATTCAAATTTTCTCCGGAATTTATTTATTACAAAACTGGCATTATTAGTATTGAGGAAAAACATATGCCGTATGGGACGATTCAAAATGTCAATGTTAAACAGGGCGTTATGGACCGAATATTGGGGATTTCTAAAGTGATGATTGAAAACGCAGCTGCTGCTCAGACAATTACGGATAATCAAGGAAGGATAACAGCCGTGTTCTCTGGAGTTATTTTGCAGGGCCTTTCGCTTGCTGACGCAAACCACATTACGGAACTTTTGAAAGGTGTGGTGTTTTCAAAAACCGGAAGCGCAAGTCCGACAGGGCTTTAAATTTCAAGTTTGTAAATAAAAATAAACTAAACCCCCGGAAAGGCCTTTGGCCTTTCCGGGGGTTTAGTTTTGTGGTATTGTATTGAAATGAAATTAAAAACAAAAATAGTATCAGTTACCGCCATATTAATAGTTGTCGCTTTGATTAGTGGGTATGTATTTTACATAAATTACCAGCAACCTACGACAGATAAATCACAACAGATGGATCTGACTAAAGAAAGCGAGACAACAAGTTGGAAAACCTATCACAACGAAAAGTATGGATTTGAGTTTAAGTATTTGCCATTTGTTTCTGTACAACAAGATTTGGAAACTACTACATTAAGTCACTCTGTTGCTTATCGACATCCCAGCCCTTGCGATTTTAAAGGGGACGCACCGCTATTAGAAAGACTTTATGATTTGAGTATTAAATTTAGAGTTGTTAATAAAAATCCTAAAGAATATATCCAAAGCGTCGGGTGGCCAGATTGGGATTATGTTTCAAAAAATCCCTATGAAATGGGTGCTTTTAGTGGTTATAAGATTGTTTCCGGAATAGAGGGGTGTGGAGAAAGTATTTATTATTTTACTCTTTCACCGACAAAAACTTTGGTGATTAATCGTAGTTTTATTACAGAGCTCAGTTCTTCGGACGGAGAATATCAAACCCATCTCAAACTTCCCGGTATTATTCTTCCAAGTCAAGAAGAAGAATTCTTTAATAGCATTCTTGCATCTTTCAAATTTACGAACGGGCAAGCAATTTCGTCTGGATTGAGAACTTATGGCGATGAAAAATACGGTTTTGAATTTATGTTTCCACAAGATTTGAGTTTCAAGCCACTTACAACAAGTTTCATTTCCATTGCAAATGGTGTTGAGGCTGATGTTCCGAGTACATACAATTTTCCAGACTCTTCTCAAAGGTATCAAAAGTTATATGTCGGCATTACTGATGCGGTAAACAAGGATCAGTGTATGCCAAAGTCATATTTTTCCGGGGAATCTTATGGGGCTCCTGTTCCCAAATTTGTGGGCAATAACACTTTTCAAACATATGAAATAAAAGGGGATTGTGCCATGGATGGTTGTGGTGTCGGTCGACGATATATGGGATGGAGTAATAATACTTGTTACGTGGTAAGTTCATTTGCTATTCAGGCTAGCTTGTTAAAAAAATATAGTTGTGGTGACAGTTCTACCTGCAAAAATGTGCCAGGTTACATCCTTTCAAATCAGCATGCGGAGCTCGCTTTGAAACAATTAAATAGTTTGGCAGAGCAGATTCTCCTTACGTTAAAATTGACGGGAATACAAAATGTTGTTTCCGATTTGAAAATTTACACCAATCCTGAATTTGGTATTACGTTTGAATACCCGGCGAAATATTTAGCAAATTTAATTCCTAGAGAGTTGAAAAATACATTACTTCCGAATCTTCAATACAAAGATCCAGCCAAGGCGACGCCTGATTTTCTAGATGTTAGTTGGTTACCTGTTAAGGCTGAACAAAATATTGAACAGGTTATGATAGATGATGTGGTATTTGATGGCAGTGGTATGCATCCTTCTTCCTTTGATTTGTTTAAATTGGTCCGTTTAGGCGAGAATGA
Source organism: Candidatus Tayloriibacteriota bacterium (assembly GCA_009695005.1). GTDB lineage: Bacteria > Patescibacteriota > Minisyncoccia > Phycocordibacterales > SIBU01 > SIBU01. The sequence goes on along the minus strand of SIBU01000015.1, from coordinate 2,686 downwards.
TTTTTATAAAATCAGTACGATACCTTTCGAGGGCGTTCTAGGTTACAAATATTACTTGGTGAAGGAAAGTGGAGCGTTTGTCTTCAAACTTACTTCGAATAATGTGCCTTGGTCCTCTCCAGGTTATGATCCTGAAAAGGACTCGCGGTACTTGGAATTACAAGGGATTCTTAAGACGGTAAAGATTGTTCAGTAATTTAAAGAAAAACTCCCCCTCAAAGGCCATTGGTCTTTCCGGGGGAGTTTGTTATAATTCACCCATTATTTATATTAATTAAAATTTATGAAAAAAACGTTATATATTATTGGTGCAATTGTGGTTGTTGTTTTACTTTATTGTTGGACGACATATAACAGTCTCACCACAGCTAATATCGGTGTCGATGGTCAGTGGGCACAGGTGGAAACCGTTTATCAACGACGTTTTGATTTGATTCCAAATCTTGTTGAGTCTGTTAAGGGTATTATGAAGCAGGAGCAGGCGGTATTTACTGCTATTGCGGATGCTCGTACTAGGTATTCTGGCGCAACTACAATAGATGAAAAGGCCAAGGCTGCGGGACAGGTTGAGAGTGCTTTGGGGCGTTTGTTAGTTATTACCGAGAATTATCCTGAGCTTAAATCTTCCGATACAGTAAACACTTTAATGTCACAACTTGAAGGTACTGAGAACCGTATTTCTTTTGAAAGGAAGCGCTTTAATGATATGTCTGCTAGTTTTAATGTCTTAACCAAGAAATTTCCATCTTCTATCATTGCTTCTGTGTTCGGTTTTTCTAGTCGAACTTATTTTGAATCAACTGTTGGTGCAGAAAATGCGCCAAAAGTTCAGTTTTAAGTAAAACAAGGCTTCGATTCGTCCCGAATCGAAGCCTTGTTTCTTTCAATGTATTCATTTCTTAAAAAAATACTTGTTTTTACAGCCATTCTTCCTGTTTTGGTTTTCGCGTACCAAAATCCCGGAACTCCTAATGGCTTCGTCAACGACTTTGCTAATGTTTTTAGCGTAACGGAAAGGCAGACCCTTGAAACGAAGCTTTCGAACTTTGAGAGGGAAACGACAAACGAAATCTCCGTGGTAACAATTAAAAGTCTTGATGGAGATACTGTGGAGAATTATTCTGTCGAACTTTTCAAGGAATGGGGTATTGGCAAGAAAGGAAGTGATAATGGTGTCCTTTTGCTTATAGCGGTTGATGATCACAAAATGAAAATTGAAGTTGGTTATGGCCTAGAAGGGGTTCTTACCGACGCAAATACCAGTGTTATTATTAGAAATATTTTAACACCAGCCTTTCGAGCCAATGATTTTCACGGTGGGATCGATATGGCAATCAATCAAATAATTTCCTACATTTCGTCAGAATATGCTTCCAGCGCAGGAATTGAAGCGCCTGTTTTACCAGAAAGGACAGAAAGTTCGAGTCATAGTTCTGTTTTTTTTGATTACTTTTACTTTTTTCTCTTTATACCAATTTGGTTAGCAAGCATTTTGGGACGTTCAAAGTCATGGTGGCTAGGCGGAGTAATCGGAGGAATTATCGGTGTGGTTTTAGGTTTTATATTTGGATTTGTTTACGCTGGAATGGTGGCCATAATATTACTTTTTTTGGCAGGGCTACTTTTTGATTTTCTTGTTTCAAAATCATACTTAAATAGCGTTGGAAAGGGGTTAAAAGCTCCATGGTGGATAGGTGGAGGTCGAGGAGGGGGATTTGGAGGAGGTGGTGGAGGTTTCGGTGGGTTTGGTGGGGGAAGTTCTGGGGGTGGAGGGTCGTCAGGTAGTTGGTAATTTAAAACTATGCCTAAACTTAAAGAAAAAATTTTAAATCTAGCTGAGGCGCGAATGAAAGATTTGCGTCGTGTAACTTTGATTGACCGAATATTGAAACATTTGTTTCTCGGATTGATTCCAAGGTCCGTAACCCCGAATCAAATCACAGTATTTAGGTTTGTTTCCATTCCATTTATCGTATTTTTGCTGTTTAAGGAGTATTACTTGAGTGCGGCTATTCTATTCATCCTTTCGTCATTTTCCGATGCTTTAGACGGTGCTTTGGCGAGAACGACTGGGCAGATTACACGTTGGGGCATTTTGGCTGACCCATTAGCGGATAAATTGTTAGTAGGCAGTGTGGCACTTATTTTAATTTCAAGATTCTTGGGTTGGCATTTCGCCCTTCTTATTGTTGCCATTGAGATGGTTACAGTAGTCTCAGCTTATTATAGATACGCAGGAAAAGTTTTGCCTGCAAAAACAGTAGGGAAGATTAAAATGATCTTGCAGTGCTTTGGTATTATCTTTCTGTTTTTTCACGTTCTTTTTGGGGGAATAATTTGGTTAGCTTTATCTTGGATTGCGCTTGTCACCGCAGTTGTGTTTGCCTTGCTAAGTTTGTTACTATACAAGTCCATCTAAGTTTTTGGATATAGAACAAAGTTAGTTATAACACGGAGAGATGCCAGAGCGGTCGAATGGGCTACCCTGGAAAGGTAGTATGTCCGAAAGGGCATCGAGGGTTCGAATCCCTCTCTCTCCGCAATTTCGCGCAAAATGAAAAATCGTCCGAAAAAGGCGAGAGGGTCGCAGAATGTGGAGGGCGGGGCGGAATTCCCCCCTGAAACCCCCCTTCCGCCCCGCCCGCATCTTTGTTGGCGTTTTTGGGAATTTTTGAAAGAAAAATCC
>SIBU01000014.1 GCA_009695005.1 Candidatus Tayloriibacteriota bacterium | reverse complement strand
AGCGGGGAAGCCCGCCATGTATGGCGAGAGAATTCCCTTGGCTTTTGCAACTGTTTTTGCAGTTAGTTTTTGTAGCCTTTTTAAGAGTTACTACAGCTCTACTTTGCAACATGGACGAAACGTCCAATTGTCTAGGCCGATCATCCCCCCGAAAAAATTTTTAGGAAAATTTTTTCGGGCGAGCGACCAGCCAACTTTTTTCAATGTTCTTTCATTATCCTGCTGATATCACGATCGCTTTCGCGTTTCTTCAAAGTTTCGCGTTTGTCGAATTGTTTCTTTCCGCGAACGGTGGCGATTTCAACCTTGATCTTTCGTCCGTGATTATACATTGAAATAGGTACAATTGTCAAACCCTTCTTACTTTCAGTTGAGGCGAGAAGAGCGATTTCTTTTTTAGTGAGAAGTAGTCGGCGGTTTCGGAGCGGGTCGTAACCCTTTGGTGTATTTCCAACTTGAAATGGAGGAATGTTAACGTTCATAAGATACGCTTCACCCCCACGGACAGTTACATATGCGCCTTCAAGAGAGCCGTTCTTGCCGCGGATTGATTTCACCTCAAAACCAAGCAACTCAATGCCAGCCGTGAATTTCTCAAGGATTTCGTAGTTAAAATGGGCCTTTTTATTTTGTATAAGCATCGGTCACATAAGCATAGCAAAATTTTTACCTTTACAGAATTCCTTTGTATGCTAATTTGTATATAGTTAAAAGCGAAAGGGAAATTTATGTTCTTTTGGATGATTGGTGTTATCTGTATTCTTTTGGCTGTCGGGGTGTCCTACTTTCTTATTTACTTTCCTAAAGCCCTAGCGGGCAAGGATGATGTTCCACCTCCCGGCGGCGCGGACGACGACAACCTTCCAGTTGATAGTGGCCAGCCGTAGTATTCAAAGTTCGCTGTAAATCTCAAGCGGACTTTTTCTTTTCAACTACCCGCTTTAATGTATAATAGCCTGTATGGATTTTTTGCCTAAAAATAAGCTTAAAAACAATAAAGTGCCAGAAAAAGGGCCAAAAGAAGCCGTGAAAAAGGGTCCAAATCAGCCAAAGCCGTTTTGGAATAGCGCAGCGGGTATTTTGTTTGCCTTCATTGTTCTAATGATTATTTATTCTTTTATTGCCGAAAGTGGATCTAAGACGCCGATTATTTCTCTTTCTCAGCTTGCCAATGACGTTTCTTCTGGTTTGGTTTCGAATATTACAATAAGAGGTGATGAACTTGAGGTTGAATATATAAAAGCGAATGAGATAAAAAAAGCAAAAAAAGAGGATGCGACAGCTTTGACTCAGACACTAGTAAATTACGGAGTACCACTTGCCAAGTTGAATACTTTTCAGATTGAGGTAAAAAGTGAAACAGGCTTTGGTTACTGGTTTTTGAATTTAGCACCTTTTCTTTTTCCATTGATTTTTATTTTAATTTTGGTTTGGCTTCTCTCAAGACAAGTGAAGGGTGCAGGTATGCAAGCCTTTACTTTCGGTCAATCAAAAGCTCGTATCACTTTTCCCTCGGATAAAAAACAACGCGTTACATTTAAGGACGTTGCAGGCGCAAAGGAAGCGAAAGAAGAATTGAAGGAAATTGTTGATTTTCTAAAGAGCCCGAAAAAATTTCTCGATATTGGCGCCGTAATTCCTAAGGGAGTGCTTCTTATGGGGGCGCCCGGAACTGGAAAAACTTTGCTGGCTCGCGCAGTTGCAGGAGAAGCAGGTGTGGCGTTTTTTTCAATATCTGGCTCGGAGTTTGTAGAAATGTTTGTTGGGGTTGGTGCATCACGTGTTCGGGATTTATTTAAGATGGCAAAAACGGCGGCGCCAGCGATTATTTTCGTGGATGAAATTGATGCTGTAGGAAGAGTACGAGGAGGAGGAGTGGGAGGTGGTAATGACGAACGTGAACAAACTCTCAATCAGATCTTGGTTGAAATGGACGGTTTTGAACAGAATGAAAAAGTGATTGTAATGGCAGCGACAAACAGACCGGATGTTTTGGATCCAGCCCTGCTTCGTCCTGGACGTTTTGATAGACGAGTGACCATTGATTTGCCAGATCGAAATGATCGAGTGGAAATATTGAAGATTCACTCTGCCAAAAAGCCTTTTGCTGAGGATGTTAATTTGAATGTAGTGGCGGAGAGAACTCCTGGGTTTTCCGGCGCCGATTTGTATTCGTTAATGAATGAAGCGGCGATTTTGGCTGCTAGAGAAAATCGGCTTAAGGTAGCTCAGTTTGATTTGATTCGTTCAATCGAGAAGGTGATGCTCGGACCCGAAAGGAAGAGCCATATTCTTTCTGTTGAAGAAAAGGAAATTACTGCTTACCACGAAGCGGGTCACGCTCTGGTGGCTTCTGTGTTGCCGTATGCGGACCCTGTGCACAAAATCTCCATCATTTCTCGAGGTCGTGCTGCCGGTTACACCTTGAAACTTCCACTAGAAGATAGAAAGTTACAATCGAGACGTGAATTTTTGGATGACATTGCAATGTCATTGGGCGGTTATGTTGCGGAAAAAATGATTTTCGGTGACCTGACTACAGGACCTTCAAACGATTTGCAGGTCTCTACTGCTTTGGCTCGCGATATGGTTACCAAGTACGGTATGTCTGACAAAATGGGTCCTGTGGCCCTCGAAGGTGCTGGAGGAAGGGTATTGTTTGGAAGAGGAATGGATGATAGAGAATTTTCTGAGCGTGTTGGAAGTGAAGTTGACGCTGAGGTGTCACGAATTATGAGTGAGGCAAAACAGAAGGCCGAGGATATTTTGACGAAGCACCGTAAAGTTTTAGATGCCATCGCTGTAAAATTAATAGAAGTTGAAAATATTGAACAGGCCGAGTACGAAACTATTATTATGGCTTTTGGCATTCAGCCAAAGAAAAAAAAGGAATTTGTGAGTGCAAAACAAAATGCGTCTCTTTAAAATTTTTTGGCGGTGGTATCGTGCCCATAAAACATTTAACATCGGACTTGCTACTGGGTTGTTTGTTCTTCAGCTTTTTCATCTTTATTGGCTCACAGTACATGTTGTGTTTTTTCGACTTTTTGGTGAGAGTTATTTTAATCTGACAGGATTTTGGCAGGCAATTTTGGTGTTGGTTGATTACACAGAAATACCTGCGCTTATTGTTACATCGCTAGTTTACGTTAATGAATTTAGAGAAGGTAGGAAAATTAGGAGTATTATTTATCTATTTCTTTTGAATGTTCAATGGATTCATTTGTTTTGGATTACAGATGAGGTTGTGCTTGAGCAATTTACGGGTATAGCACCGATAATTCTTCCTATTTGGCTTTCCTGGCTTGCGATTTTTATAGACTATTTGGAGTTGCCGATTATTTACGACACTTTGAAAAATTTTTTCAAATCTTTTTCAAAAGAAAAAACTTATTTATAATATACGAAATCTTACATTGACATATTGTCCGCATAGTTATATTTTACTTGAAGTTGTATCTTTGTAACATTTGGTGTAGGCACAACGGTTCTACCTTGTTAGAAGGATTTGAATATAAATTGCGACTTTGAAATGAATTATGAGTACCGCAAATGCTGATGACGGTGTGTTGGTATGCGCCTTTGATCCAGGTTTTTTGCAGGTCGGTTCTGCAGAAGAGCTGGCCTGTGCTGAAGTGACAATGCGTCTCTGGAGTTGCCCCGAAACTAATGGTGCTCCGAAGAGTCCATTTGGAATGCAATTAAGACAGAGGGAGGATTTACTCGAATCTGATTAGTCTGGATTATGCTTCAAACTGTTCCGAGTAAGGAACAGTTTTTTTTGTAATTTATTTATACGATTTTAGTTTAACTTTACAGGCAGGAGGGCAATTGTTAATATGCCCCGAGAAACAAAAACATTTCCCTTAAAATTAGGGAAGGAAAGGCAATTTGAAAAAAAGTTTCAAGCTTCACGGAGGAAAATACGAATTCGATTTTTTCCCTCTAAATCAACGTCTCAAAGATTCTCCACCGCCAATTCCAGCGGCGTTAGGCAATCCAAAAGAGGCTTGGCAGATGTATGAATCAGAAATTCGCGAGTTTGGTAGCGCTGTTGGTCCGGAGTATGTTCCGGTACCATTTATTTTTCCAAAAATCGGCAATCGTTGGTACGGTGATTTTACCGGAAATGGCGGACAGCGAGAATTTCGACATACACGAGTCAAACTTACCGAAGAGCCGTTGCGTTTGGTTCGACCAATGCAAGAAATCAGGCGATTTGCAGATTTGGCACAAGTGCTACGTTTTCCAAAGTCGGAAGAATGCGCATGTGTTCGCGATTTACAATTGGTCGACAGTGTTCCGTCGTTTGTCATTGGACCTGGGCCATATGAGGAAGTCTTCGCCACCATGAATTCTCAAGGTCTTAAGTTTGATCTGACTTCAGAGCAACTTTCTGCCGTGGAAATTTTTTGGGGTAATAAGGGAAGGGTGGAACTTGCACGATTGGTTAAAAAGCTGAAAAAACGCTACGGTCAGGTGACTATTAGGAGGGCAGTTCACCAGTACTGCAAGGGTCTGCCTAAATTGGGTGATGCAGTTGCGAGTTATGTATTCGGCATGGCAGCAGTTATTGTTACCTCCGACGGTTACGCTGTCTTTGGCCATCGCGCTAAACACCGAGTTTCGGTAAACACCGGAATTAACCTTGCAACTTCTGGCGGTTTTCGATTTGATCGAGAGAAGTTAAGGGGTTTGGGTTTGTCGCGTTTTGTTGAAACGGAAATTCTTCGGGAAGCTTTTGAAGAAGTTGCCATTAGCGGTAGTGACTGCGCTGTTACAGTTCTCGCGATGGTTAGGGAATTGTCACGGGCGGGAAGTCCGGAGATTTTGGCGCTAATCGAGTTCTACGGTACGCTTCGGGATCTTGTTCGACGAATGGAGAGCAATCATCATCCTGAACAGGACATAGACGCTGTCTTCGCTCTTCCTCTGTCTTCTGCCAGAGCCTTGGTGCTTGAACCGGACGCCGGAAAAGTTCTTCAACCGAAAGCCTTGGTCAATCTAATAATGCTTGATCGGCATTTGAAGAATGGAATTGTTTAAGCTCTTTTGATTCGCAATTAAACCGCTTAAAATTAAGCGGTTTTTCTTTTGTGCGATTTTGAGTTAGTATTTCTCTAAGTTGATATCCGCCCGTAGCTCAGTTGGTTAGAGCATCGAGCTTATACCTCGGGGGTCCTTGGTTCGAATCCAAGCGGGCGGACAAGCAAGAAAAATCTGCATAACTGCAGATTTTTTGAATTTGTGCGAGCCGGAGGTATATTTTGTCAGTGGGAAAAAAGGAGGCGGGATCTAGAAATTTTACTCATGACGTTGGGTAAAATATTCGTGACGACAAATTTACTCAAAATGAACCTCCAAGCCTCGGGAGGCGACCGCAGATGCAAGAGTGGGGTATAAGGAGAGGGTCTCATCTTCTACAATTAGACGAGTAGCTTCTGTCCTAGCAGCTTCCACCATTTTGAGATTTTTCAGAGCTTCCATGGCGATGTCTGAAACGCCCCATTGTTTCGCACCTGATAATTCACCGGCACCACGGAATTTCAAATCGTACTCCGCCAGTTCAAAACCATTTTTGGCTGTTTGTAACGCTTTTAATCGGTCCAAAGTTTTTTGAGTTTTTGTGTCCGCGAAAACATAACAGTAAGCCTGATCATTACTGCGAATTACACGCCCGCGAAGTTGATGGAGTTGGGCCAATCCAAAACGCTCTGCACCTTCAATCACAATCACGGTGGCATTCGGCACATTAACACCCACTTCCACAACGGATGTGGCGCAAAGTATTTTTGTTTTTCCGTTTTTAAATTCCTCCATCGCTTTATCCTTCGCGTCAGGAGTCATTTTGCTGTGCAGGATACCTATTTCGTATTCAGGGAAGATTTTTTCTTGCAGTCGCTCTGCTTCTTCTTTAACTGACTTGGCAATGACAGCAGCTTCTTTGTTTGGGTCGGGTAAATCAATTCTAGGACAAATAACATAGGCTTGTCGTCCGGCTTTAAGTTCGGTACGGATTTTCTCATAAATTTCATCTCGTTTAGTAGGTAGAACGATTTCCGTGATTATAGATTTTCGTCCGACTGGCATTTCATCAAGTAAGGATAAATCAAGATCACCATAAACCGTTAGGGCTAGTGTGCGGGGAATTGGAGTGGCAGTCATACTTAAAAGGTGTGGAGCTATTTTGTCCTTACGAACCAGTTTTTGTCTTTGAGCGGTACCGAAACGGTGTTGCTCATCGATGATCACGTAGGCTAGGTTTTTAAATTTTACCGCCTTTTGAATGAGGGCGTGTGTGCCGATAAGAATTGGAATTTCGCCATTTGCCACCCATTTCAAAAGCTGGTTTCGTGGAATGTCTGTCCAGCCTTCAGGATTTACTTTTGAAGGAAATTTTCTGCAACCAGAACCTGTAATCAGGGCGATTTGAATAGGTAGGTGAGAAAAAAATTTAATAAAAGATTCAAAGTGTTGGGTGGCGAGAATTTCGGTCGGGCACATATAAGCGGTTTGGAGGTTGCCGAAATTTTGCCCCTTTGGTCTGCTAGTCGTGACCGCATAAACAGTTGTGGCGGCCACTGCAGTTTTTCCACTACCCACATCGCCTTCAAGGAGACGTGACATTGCATGACCTTTTTTAAAATCGTTGAGAATTGTTTCGTTTGCTCTTTTTTGAGCGGAAGTTTCTGCAAAAGGAAAACGCGATGTAAACTCCGCAATTTCTTCAGGAGATTTTTCGATCACAAAACTTTTGTTTTTCTGCCATTCTTGTTTGGCGCGCTGTTTGTTGAGTTGAATTAAAAAAACTTCTTCAAATGAAAAGCGCTTACGGGCGGCTTCCGCATCCGCGGCCTTTTGAGGTGTGTGCACCCAGACGAGAGCGGTCTTGATGCTGGGTAGGTTATATTTTGAAAGAATATCTTGGGGGATTGGGTCGGGAAAATTTTCCAAAATACCGGAAGTGAAAATTTTCCCGATAGCGTGATATATCCAATTTGAAGTAACTCCGCGGGATTCTGGATAGACAGGGTAGAGCGTGTGCTGTTCTCCTTCTGCGCCAAAAAGAGAATCGCCGACTCCGACTGGTATTTTATTTACAGTTTCAATTTTTGGGTTGGAGAAGTATAGCTCGCTGGTTTTTTTTCGTTCTGAAACCTTTCCTTCTACTCTTACAAATGCTCCCTCCGCTGTCATTTTGGCGAGATAGGGTTGGTTAAACCAGATTGCCTTGATTCTCCCAGTGCCGTCTTCAATCCAGCCCTCCGCCATGGCAATCTTTGTCTTGAAACCCTTGCTCATTTTAAGACCTGTGATTTTTCCAAATACTACTGCGGAGTCACCACTTCTTAATCCCGTGATTGAACGCATTTCCGATGTGTCACCATATCTGGTGGGGAAATGGTAAAGCAAGTCCGATACAATTCGGATTCCCAATTTTTTGAGGGCTATTTTTTGTAAAGGATTTAAACGTCCAATGCTTTCGATCGGGTCGGCAGGTTTCATGGTCTCCTTATTCTACCGAAAGCAACATTAAATACCAGATTTTGGTTTTACTCGCTTTTTACAAAATTTCATTGTAGAATGCAAAAAGATGCAGAAACGAACAAACCCCTGCATACCCGCGGTACTGTCAGATCCTATGAAAATCAAAGTCAGAGTTCTCTCGATGATTCGGTTGCTCAAAACATTTCCTAGTACTATGCGTAGTGGTTGGAACAGGCTATTGCATTTCTACCTTCCCGCTATTTTGCTGATCACGATTCTTACGCCCGCCATCCTTGAGGTGTTGAGCATATTCATGAAATTTCGTCCACACAGCGAAAGCATTTTCCAATTTCTGTGGACTACGATGCTTATGAGTTTCTGTTTTGTCGGAATATTCATAGCCGCTATCGAAATTCTCACTTTTGTGGTTTTCTACTTCTGGGAAACTATTAAGATTCTGTGCGGAAGTGAGTGGACTTCGAGGGATCTTCGCCAGTTTAGACTGGAAGCAAATATATATCAACCGATGTGGCCGTCGTGGGTGTATTGGCAACAGCTTCGCTTTCATGTTTGGTGGGTTGATTTTAGAGACAGCGTACTCGAAGTCATTCGGAACGGTTAGTTGAGCTTGATTGCTGTTGTGAATGAATCGGGAGTTGGGCCATTGGCCATTGTATAAGGCGTCGGGATTATCCGTCGTCTTTTTTCTTGTCTGAGTTTTAAATAGAGTTTGGTCTTGTCCTATCATCGCAGCACACTCCTCTCGGATTACCTCGACAGGGATTCTTTGCAATCACAATAAAACGAAAGCCGCAGGGGAGCGAAGCTCCCCTGCGGCCGAGTTTCATTTTTACATCTGAATTGTTTTTCTTGGAAAACTCTGAATCGTCAGCGCAATAGTTGTTGCGAGAATTGTGACATCGCGGAAAATTATATCCATGGCACCCAGGTTTGTGAGAATGAGTCCTGCCAGAGAAAGAGAAGCGACCAAGGATGGCCAGAAGATATTTTTTCCATAAAGTATCCAGAGGGCAAGGATTGTTTCGAAACCGCCCCAAAGCGAAAGAAGTGTGGTTTCTGGAATCATTTTTTTTATGAATTCTGGGAAATAACCAATCCAGGAATTAGGGTCAGTGTATCCGCCAATGGCGGCATAGATAAAGGAAAAGGCAATTCCAATGCGTAGGATAATGTCGGCTAGTTTTTGCTTATTCATATAGTAAATGAGCTCGGAACTTTCGTTGCGAGCTCATTAAGTTTAATTATTTTACAACAACTGTCCCTCTCATGTTTGATCTTGAGTGATTGTGATAATCCCATGAGCCTGCCTTAGTAAAAGTGAAAGAATATTCCTTACCATCTCCACATTGATCAAATGATAGAGTGGCTCCAACAGCACAGTGTTCCTTAAGAGTTGTATTGTCATACTCGGTATGTGTTGGGTGCTCATCTACTCCTACCCACATTTTTCCGGTGCTGCTATTTACAAATTTTACTGTGTCTCCAACTTTAAGGGTAAGATTTTCTGGAGTGAAGCCGTTGGCGTCGGTGTATTCAACAACTACTGGCCCTTGGTTTGTTGTCACATCGGTTTGAGCATTGGTGGAAGCCACTGTTTTGTCCATGATTTTTTGCTCAGTGTCGCTAACTTGTTTGTCGGAGTCGCTTGCAATTCGATTTCGGTTGGCAAGACTAATCCCAACAATTACAAGCGCTACTATAATAATACCGATAACATACTTTCTTGAATCACTCGAGTTTTGCTGTGGCTCCATATTTTTATCATTAACTTAATAATCTATTAGTATTGAAATTTTAGATTAAGCATTAGAAAAAGTCAAAACGATGTGGTAAAGTAGGACGGTGACCGCATACTTTGTGCTATATAGGCCATATGATTAGGGTTTAAATTAGTAATAGGGAAGTCTGAGTTTACTTTGTACATGGAGAGGTGTCAGAGCGGTCTAATGTGCAGCTTTGCTAAAGCTGTGAGCCCCTTAAAAGGCTCCGAGGGTTCGAATCCCTCCCTCTCCGCAAATGACCATATTTGAACTTAGAGATTTATGAGCGATTTATCCATCCCAACATATTTCCTTGATGCGTATTACGATGGATCAAAATATCCAGGTAGTTCAAAATGCAAGGGTATTAAGAATGGTGCCAACTGCCAATACTTTGCTTATGAGCTATTGAGACACTTCAGATTAGTCATTCCGGATTTCCGATCGAGCAACTTATGGGAAGACAAAATAAGCACTAAAAAAGTAAAAACTATTCAGCCATTGGATCTAGTTTTATTTAACAAGACTAAAGATCCCTATGGCGCTCATGTTGGAGTATATCTTGGGAATGACAAAATCATCCACCTTTCAAAAGAAGTGGGGTATCCTACAGTTTGGGACTTCAAAGATTTTAAGAAAAGAGAAAATTACAAAGTATTTATCGGAGCCAAAAGAGTGACCAAATCGCTTCAAGAATCCTTAGCAAAGCTTCGTCATGCCACCCTTATAGCCTCTACTGGTTCATCTACGCGGCTCGCAGGTTCTAGGCTTTCCGATAAAGAAGTTAGACGAATCAGTAAATCTTCTGAGCGAAAGCAGGTACATCGAATAAGGTAGGGTTTTCTTTGTGGATTCTACGTAAATCACGTACAATTTTATCAACCCGATTGAACGACCTAATCAGTTCTAATTTCGGGACATCGCCACCGCAGTTTTGAAACGAAGTGAAAACTGACGGAGAGAGAAGGTGCTTAATGCACCTTCGGGAGGGATTCGAACGCCGGAGCGATGTTTTGCGAGTACGCAAAACCGCGAGGTGGTGACCAGACAAAACTTTTTGACGAAAAAGTTTTAGTCGAGGGAGAAATTCCCTCCCTCTCCGCCAAAATTCGAAACTATTTCGAGCAAAATCCAAATGATTAAAGTGGACTCGGCAGGGCGAAACAATTTGTCTGGGGGAATGGATTCGCCCTGCCTCGGCTGATTTCCCGCCAGCAGGAGGGGTCTGGGGAGGAATGCGGGCGGGTTTCGGACTGGGGGTTTTCGGAAATTCGGCGGCTACATTCATAAATATATACATGATGGATTATAGTATAACATTGTCCAGTAATACATCAAAATGCTAAAATGTGAATAATTCAAATATGGATAAAATATCAGCACAATTAGGGCAGAATATGAAGCGCATTAGAGCCAAAAAGAAAATGTCGCAAGGTGATATTGCTAGGGCTTTAGAAGTTGATAGAGGATATATCAGCAATATTGAGAATGGCAAGAAAAACCCAACTATTGCGACAATCCAAAAATTGGCTAATGCGCTTGGCGTTTCTGCAAAAGATTTACTATGAACGCACAAAACCTTTATTCAAAAATTGCTGGTTTATACGATATTGGGCTTTGGCTCAATGGCTACAAAGGTGCCGCTAATTTTATAGTTGGCAAACTTCCATTTAGTGTTAATGATTCATTTAAAGTTTTAGACGCTGGTTGTGGTTCCGGTTTATACTCAATAGCTATTTTAAAAAGATTTCCAAATGCTCAAGTTGTGGCTTTTGATCTGAACCAAGGAATGACAGAAAAAATGAAAAATAATTTGGCAAGTCATGGATTTGAAAATCGCGCACAAGTTTTCGTTGGTAATGTTCTTGAGAACATCAACACTGATGAGCGAGATTTTGATTTAATAATAACGGGAGGAGTATTAGAATATGTTGAGATAAAACAAGCCGTACAAAATCTCACTCGGTATTTGCGAAGTAGTGGTTATTTTCTCAATTCTGCAGTTCGTGATAATTGGTTAGGCAACTTACTTGCGAAATGGTTTGGATTTACACCTCACTCATCAGAAAAAAATATTTCAGCTTTTGAGGAAAATGGCTTAAAATTAAGGGAATCTATAAAAATTCCATTTCAGTATTTCCCTATCTGCTTGATTAAAAGTGCTGATATTTTTAAGAAGTTATGATTTTCAAATGACTATACAAAAACTAAAACTGTCTCATGTCATTTTCTTATTGCTGGCTATGACAGCGTTACATTTTATTGCCAATCTCACAGGGCTATATAAACAACCGATTATTTGGATAGATAAGGTTCTTCATGTAATGGCTGGCATAGCGATAGCAATGTTGTGGTTTTGGTTTTTGCAAAGAAAAGATAAATTGTCTGATAACATTCCCAAGGTTATTCTCGTTAGTTCTGCGATAGGTTCTGTTTTGCTAGTAGCATTTTTATGGGAAGTCTTTGAATTCGCATTTTGGAAAGGACTACCAGAATATGCGAATAATCTCAACCTTTATTCGCCAACAATTTTTGATGTATTGAGCGACATCGGATCAAATCTTATTGGCGCAATAGTTTTTTCATGGTTCGCAATTAAGAAAACCAAAATATGATTTCCCAAAAACTTAAAACTATATTCTATATCTCGATTCCGATTTTTATTGCTCACGGCTTGGAAGAATATTTTACAGGTCTCTACAATGTGGATTCCCATGTAAAATTTATGTTCGGATATTTTAATGCGCTACCAACTCCACAAGCAATATTTTTACTTTTCCAAATTTCACTTTGGTTTGTTCTCATAATTTCCGCACTTCTTATTTCTGGTGAAAAATGGCAATTACGGTTAATGATAATTCCTGGATTGGTTTATATCTACGAACTTCATCATTTTTGGAAAGCTATTGAAATTGGCGGATATTATTCAGGCGTTATAACCGCAATTGCATTTCCAATAATCGGTTTTCTGTTTTGGAAAGAATTATTAAAAAACTTTAAAAACATATGAATAAATTTAACGTTATCGCGTTTGCAAATACTTTCGCAATCATAGATTTAATACTTCATCCACTTTTTCATTTGTGGGTTTCTGTTGCACCAAGATCGTATGAATGGGCGATGCATTTGTTCGTCGCAGGTCTTAACCTGCAAGTAACAGATTTTGATAGCAGTTTTGCTCATATAGCTTTAGGCACAATAATTGAAGCTTCAGCTTTTTGGATTTTGGGAGCTTCAATTGCCCTTATTTATAATTGGATGTCTAAGTTAAAATAAAATTATGGCAGAGGACGATAAAAAAATTTCAATAGCTATACCTGGAGAATGGGCTTTGAAAAAGGTTTTGGGACCAACTTTAGATACACTAGGCGAAGATATAAATAAAGTTTATCAAATTGGTAGAGACAAAATTATTAAAGTTGCCCAGCGAAAGGTAAAAAACATCGAAGACGGTGCATCTGCTAATCTAAGAGTTTCTCGCGATGTTTTTTGGAATGGAGCATTTACTGATGAGGGAATTTGCGCAGAATATTTTGGTGGTATTCTTGCCTCGTCTCGTTCGCAAGACGGAAAAGACGACTCTGGCGTTTATTATGTTGATTTAATCAAATCTCTTTCCTCTGCCCAACTTCGTCTACATTATGTTATATACCGAACCCTCAATAAATTATTAGTTTCAGACCAAACTAAAAAAGAGTTGAATGTTGGGCAGAGCACAGAATTATATGCAGTTCGCCTCCATTTTGCTTCTGTGGAATTGCAAAATGCGGAATTAAAAATTGATACAGATCTCGAAGCTCTTTATAGAAAGGGTTTACTGCACGAGTATAAAACCGATTTGCATAAAATTGATGATGAGGGAAAGGGCTTACCCTATACAATGGTTGTTGCTACTACATTAGGTATTCAGCTATTTGCTATTGCAAATAATATGCTCGCGAATTGGAGAGAATATCAAATCAAAGATTTTGGAGATTATGAAAATATCTCATTGCCAAAATATTCCGCATTTTCAATCGACAAAATCTTAGAAGATGCTGGATTAAAAAAATGATAGCCGCCGAATTTCCAAAAACCCTCAGCCTGACCCATCCCCATTCCTTCCCAGACTCCTCCTCCATAAACTGCTATACTAAAATTATGGAGAATATAAGTAAACACATTCAGCAATGCATACGGGACGGATTGGGCTGGAAAGGCGCAGTCGTCAAAACCGTCGAAAAAATCAAAGGCGGTTATCTTTCAAATGCTTATATTGCGATTGTGGAAAACGAAGGTAAGGTCACTAGTATTTTTGTAAAAGAGCAAAATGAAAATGCATGGGGAGCCGAAAGGTCATCTGACTCATACGCTACTTACCTCAGCAGTGATCTCGCTGCGCAGGAAAATACATTGTCGCCAAAAGTTATTGGAACATTTGCGTCCTTCGATGACCACGCTACATCCCTACGATGCATAAGCGCTGGAAGATTTTTTCAAATGCAAGAGTGCGTGACTGGAAATAATTTGTATGGACTATGCGAACCGATTGTTACCAACGAAATACAAAACCGAGAAATCGAGTTAGGAGAAAAGATTGCTGAGATATTTGCTAACGTTCACTCACATAAACACCCGATAGAAAAAGGAACAAAATTTGATGAGTACTCACGTTCACTTCGTGACGTCATCGCGCATCCAGGATTAACGCTCAACATTTTTCAAAATTTCTTACAAAAGAGCGCAGTGCTAAAAGGGGATTTTCGATACGCGTATTTGGCTGAGATGATAAAGGTTTCTGAACATTTTTCTCAATTCACCGAGCGAAATTCGCTTGTACATGGTGACGCGTGGCATGCAAATTTTCTTCTAAATGGTTCGGACTTGTACCTGATAGACTTCTCAAGCCTAGTACATGGAGAACCCGGAATGGATATCGGTCATTTTTATGTTGTCTGTTTGCAACTCGCTTTGACACAAAAGAATGATTATCATGTACGCATGGCTCAGGCATTTTTATCGAAATATATTGAAATCACAAAAGATGAATTTATCAAAGAGAGCATGGTCACTTATATAGGCTTCACAGGAGCTATAAGTGTGGTTGAAGATTTTTACCCAAAAGTTTCCAATGAGGACAGACAGAAACTCATATCGTATGTTTATAAGTGTATGCAGAATAAGAAAATAACTGAAATAAAAACATGGAAAGAAATCCAATAGAAAGACTAAAAACGCCAGAGCCAGAGCGTCATAATGCACGCATTACGCTTTTCCGTCATGGGACAGCAAAATATAAGCAAGAAAAAGTTGCTATCTCGGAAGCGGACGATTTGACCGACCTGGGACGTAATCTTGTCCGTAAGCAAGCGGAGCGTCTCGCTGATGAAATAGGAAAGGACGAGGAAATTACCATTTGGAGCAGTCCAATGGGAAGGACTCTTGAGACTGCGACTATTGTTGCTGATGTCTTACGCGAGAAAGGATTTGAAATCCGTTTGAAGAAATCGGCCGACAGCACCGAGTGCGGAAACGCTATCCGGGTATTTGAGGCATTGGAAGAGGTGCGTGGTTTAGATGTAGAACTTTTTTCAGCTATTGTAGATGGCAAATCGTATACGCTTGAAGACGGAAATGAGAAGGCGTTTGATAAAAGCAAAACAAATCCCGACAATCTGTCGTTTCAAGATTATTACTATCTCGGGGGATACAGAAAATATTTGCAGAGCGGTGAGAGCATCCCCGCAGAAGTGCGGGCGTCTCTTGTCTCTCTTGAAAAAGAAGCGGACGTACACCATCGGTTTGACCGGAATATTGATAGAGTTTCAAAAGCACAATCCGATAAAAAGCAGAGGGTGATTGTTTTTACGCACCATGTAACGATGAAGGACTATACTGAAAACCAAGTGCTACCAGCAGACTATATCAATCTCGATTGATGTTTAATGGTGCAACTCCTGCTATTTTATTATATCTTCTAAAAGCGTTGGGGAAGGGCTCCTTTTAATACAATCTTTTTATAAAGAAAAAGCCTCTCACAGGGATTCGTTTTAGCGAATGTGTGAGAGGCAGGTTTGGAGGGAGACGATACTGAAGTTACTTTTTTGCGTAGATGCGTTTGACTTCCTCCTTGAGCCACTTGTCCATGAATATCTTGAACTTCTTAACCTTCTCACGCAATTGTGGCATGAGTTCCATTTCGTACTTGTATTTCAACGCGAGACGCTCTTCGTCGGTGCCTTCGTTGTTCATGCCAAGCATCGGTTGAACGATGCTCTTATTGATTACGTCAGCATTCATGTACCTGTTCACCTCTTTCTTGGATAGAGCAACGAACTGCCTCTTGGTGAACATTCGTCGAACAATCTCGTCGGCCGCTTCTTCAAGCGTGAGAAGATCGGTTGGAGGAGTGTTACGTTCGGACGAGAGTTTGAGCACGGTCATGACCCATCGCCAGTACTCTTTGTAGGGATCCTTATGAGGTGGAACCATGCTGTGTATCGAGTCGACGATTCCACTGAACATTGGTTTCATGGAATTCTTGAAGATTCTGCATGATTTCGCATCAGGCTTGACGCCTTCTATTCTCTCGATCTCCTTGATCATGGAAGGAATGAACTTGGTGAAATCTTGCGCCGATAGCAGAGGCGTGTTTCGCCGATTGCGTATGAGTCGATGAGCCAGGATATTAGAGGTCCAATCCTCGAACTTACCCCTAAACGCGGTGACCTCAGGATCTTCCTCTTGCACCTCATTGCCGAGTTCTTGTCGATGGCGTCTTCGGAGCTTTTCTTGTTGGAGCCGTTCCATTTTGAGTCGCGCGAGGAGCAACGACTTCAGTTCACTTACGCTAGGTGTCTGTATTTTGGGCATTTTGCCCTCCTTTCATTTTGGTTGATGGATTTGTAAATTTGCTGATTTTGAGCCACAGAAGCTCAGCTGAATCCTGCGATATCCTGACATATGAACATGTTTCTATCAAGGGGTGCTACTGTAATCCTCCATCCACCCATTTTTTTTGGAAAGGAGATTGTCGGTCTTGCTTGTAAGTGTAGTGAAACAAAATTTCCACCTCGGTTTGAGGAATTTCTATACTTTAAAACCTCTCCTTTTTTATTTCTAAAAATTTCTGTATACTTCCTTTCACTGGAGAGATGGCCGAGTGGCTTAAGGCAGCGGTTTACTAAACCGCCGTTCCTTTATTGGAACCGTGAGTTCGAATCTCACTCTCTCCGCAACTTCAAGCAAAGTGTGCAAACGGTTGCCATGTTTTCCTAAGCATTAGGTATTCCAATGGAAGATTTGATAAAATATAATTAGCAATTAACTACCAATTTTATTTATGGGAAACCTTGAAGCAACAAATGAGAATGGCCTCAATTTATTAAAGCAACAACTTGAAAATGCTCGGGTCGATATTTCTCAATGGGGTACCGGGCAAGCAAAAACATTAGTACACCTCCAAAATGAAATTGAAAATGGAGAAACTATTTTAATATCTGGTAAAGAAGGTGAACTTTTAAGAAAAGTTGTGGTGGTAGGTGCAGACATATATTATTCTTCTCCGAGTGGGAAAAGATATCGTCTGAAAGAAGAAAAGCAAGTATTCAAGGATGGTCGCGAAAGAAGAAGAGATTTGGGCCAAGCTGTTTCCGAAAAAATGAAACCGAATGAAAATCCTAATGATGCTATGATTCGCGGAATACGTGAAGAATTAGGTATAAATGGCGAAATTGTTTTGACAGAAACTGGCACTGATGAGCAATTAATAACTTCACCAAGTTATCCTGGTTTACAATCTCAATATGTTCGTCATAAATTTGAAACGATTTTGAATGATGAACAATTTAGGCAAGATGGTTACGTAGAGGCTCAATCAGATAAAAGCACATACTTTGTTTGGGAAGAGGTAAAATAAAAAGAATTTGATGCCAAAGAAAAACCTGAAATCATCCTTTGCGCTCTGGTTCAAGGCGAGGACGTGGAGGAAGGAGGGTTTCCGGAAAATCAGCGGCTAAATTGAGTAATGCTCCCATGTCTGTTATTGTAATATTGTGAGTGAAAACAAGTAAAAATGTCGAAATAGGAGTTATCAAAAACCTTCAGTTTTTTTGTAAGCAAAATCGCTAAAGCATTGGGTGTTAAAATTGAAAATTTACTATGAATAATAAAATAACATTCAGTGGTTCTTGTTTCGAAACTAGAGACGGGGTAGATTATTTAGTTTTACGAGAGGAGAACTACTACAAAACAGGTTTTGCTTATGGAAGTTTACTTGTTCTATCTGGTAATAAATTAATTCTCTTTTTTAAAAGTTTTAAAATTAGAGCTATATTTTCGATAATATATTTTTTCAAAAGGAAGAGACTCTATTTAATAAAAGTTCCGGAGCGATACAAGGAAGAATTAGAAGGCTTTTCTCAGGCTTCTGGAATTAAATACGAGTATTTATTGCTCGCTAACCTTATTTACGAAATAGGATGCTCTGGTTTCGGTTTTCTCAATTCTGATAAGTCTCTTCTTGTTGGACACAACACTGACACGATGAAGTCGCTTGCTAACATTCTTCTACGAAAAGCCAATCCGCTCGTAGTATCAGTTTCTATTCCGGGTAAAAACTTATTTACCACAGTATCCTTGCCTGGATTTGTGGGCGTGGCTAATGGATTTAATGATAAGGGTATTGCTATTTCTTCTCATGACGCGGGAAGTATTTATTACAAGAGAATTCAAAATAACACTAGTTCTTCTTGCGTATTGAGAATGATTTTAGAGGAAGCTAACAATCTGAAAGATGTTGAGCAAATAGTGCGAAATAATCCAGCTTACCATCCAGGACTTATGCTTATAGCTAGTGAGAAGGAGCAAAGTTTCGGAATACTGGAGCTTTACCCTGGAGATATGAATTTTATTTCACTTTCAGGACAAACTTATGTCTTTACTGCTAACCACTATCACAGCGAGAAAATGCAGAAGTATCACAAGGAAATTAACGCGGGAAGCATTAAGAGATACGATTTTTTAAAAGGATGTTTTGTGGACAAAAAAGATCTTAGTATAGACGAGGCAATCACTATTCTAAAAAACACCCAACACGGCACAAAACGAGATACTACGGGCCACTCAGTCGCAAATGAAGGAACTTTCCAGAGCTTTATATTTGATGTAACCAACCACTGTGTTTATATTTCAAATGGTAATAAAGTTCCTGTGCCTTTAAATGGTAACTTTATAAAAATTAAAACAGTTGATGAATTACTAAAATGAGTTGGGAAATCAGCCGAGTCCATTTTAATCATTTGGATTTTGCTCGAAATATTTCGAACCTTGTCCAGTAAGCACCGCCAAAATCAGCTATTTTGAATTTCAGGGGTCAAATATTTAAAAAATCAAAACGGCCGGCTAAAAGCCGGCCGTTTATGCTAATAAGTTGGTCAAATCTTGCCAAATGTACTAATATTAGGTGGATTAAGTTTTTTAATGTGGTGATTTTGTCTATCCGCTAATCATTTAAAATTATGAGCCAATTTCTAAAGAAAAATATATTGATTCTTTTGGCGTTTTTGTTGCCAGTAGCATTAATTGTGATAGTTGCCTTGAGCACTTATCTTCCATCTCTTTTCATTTCAACAAAATATAATTTTATTTACTCTTCTTGCAGTGACGGCAGAAATTATTATCCATACAATTGTGATGTTTACTTGCAAAAGCATTATACGGTTGAAAATGGCAAGTTAACCGTGCTTTCTGTCGATTTGGCAATGGATTCCAATCGTGATGGCATTCCTGATTTTAGCGGAAAGTACTCAGACAGAATTTTTCTACATGACACCAGTAAAAATGAAAGTCGTGAAATTACACCTGAAGAAGTGAAAACTTTGACGCTCAACGGTTTACTTACTTCTCCAGACGGTGTCACAGTTTCAAGTCATTACGATAATAATGGTGGAAGTTTCTTTATTTTTGGTGGGGGTTCTTCCTCTTTTGGCTACTACCTAACTAAGGGAAAGAATAAAAGTAAGATCAATCTCATAAATAATACAGATCAATACTATTATCAAAATAATTTTCAATTTATCGGCTGGGTCTTGCCAGGTCGGAATTAATCGCTCTAATCATTTATTTATATGAATAAAGAAGAATTATTGCGTGAGCTGTCCAATAAAATGAGCACTGGTGAAATAAGCCGAGAAGAGGTGATTGCTCGCTTCAATTTAGCTACATCACCGCAGGTTAAAGTGGCCGATGAGGATGTGCCAGGTTTTTCCATAACTAAAATGCTGTATGTTTTCGGAGCTGCTATAGTGATAATTGGTATTATTATTTTTATTTCTCAAATTTGGGAAGATATGGGATCCTTCGGACGCATAAATGTGACCTTAGGCTTGGGTCTACTCATTACTGCCATTGGTTCCGTGTTGCTTAATAGTAAGCCTGATGAAAATATTGGATCAATTTTTCATTTTATAGGTGGAATGCTTGTCCCAGGAGGAGCCTTGGTGACTCTTTATGAGTTGAGTACGGGAGGTTATCATCCTTGGGTTGTGGCAATTACATTCGGCATCATTTTTGTTTTTTATTTGTTATTGAATTTTATTCACAAAAGTGCCGTTTTGACATTTTTTGCCATAGCAAACGGAACTACCACTGTTTATCTCATTTTGAATGCAATCGTTGGTGGGCCGGAGGAAGGATGGTTTGGAATAAAAGATGTTTATCAGTATCTCACCATGGTGATTGGGGTCGGCTATCTTCTTTTGGGGCACGCTTTTCGGGGAACATGGAATAGAAACCTTGTTGGGGCGCTCTATTTTTTCGGTATAAGCGGTTTTCTTGGAGCCGGCTTTTCTCAAGTCTTTGATTCGGGAATTTGGCAGATGATTTATTTTCTAATTGTGTTTGGAGGCCTGTTTTTATCCGTTTTACTTAAGAGCCGAAGTGTTTTGGTTATGAGTACACTTTTTTTGATAGCGCACGTTTCTTACATAACGGGAGAATATTTTGCCGACTCAATCGGGTGGCCGATTTCTTTGGTTGTGCTCGGATTCATAATTATAGGGCTCGGTTATGCTTCGATTACTATCAGTAAAAAATATATTAATAATTAATCGTATTCAGGTATTCTAGATTTAAAAATTTTCGAAAAAATCGATTATGGAAAAAAATTTTTCTTTGTTAAAAAAATATCGCTATATTGTTTTTAGTTTCGTTTTGATTCTTGTTTTGGTTGGGGGGATAGAATTGTGGACCGGACGTTCACCGTTTGGCCCCGACGGAAAATTTGGTTGGTGGGATGGAGATGTTTGGAGCAGTGAAAATTCCCAACGAGTGTCAGACGCCTATACATTTTCACACATTATTCATGGGATGCTCTTTTACGCGTTTTTGTGGTTGGTGGCTAGACGTTTGCCGGTGCGGTATCGCTTTTTGTTGGCGCTACTTATTGAAGGTGGTTGGGAGTTGTTGGAAAATTCACCCCTTATTATCAATCGTTATAGAGAAGTGACGATTTCACTCGGCTATGTAGGGGATAGCGTCCTTAATTCAGTTTCCGATGTGGTGTTCGCAGGTTTGGGATTTTTGATGGCATGGTTTTCGCGTGTGTGGATGACTGTGGCGCTTATTGTTATTTTTGAAGTTGGTTGTTTGTTTTGGGTGAGGGATAATCTAACACTCAATGTAATTATGTTGGTTTCTCCTTCTGAAACAATTAAAGAATGGCAGTCCGAGGGCCACAAGATATAGAGTAAAATTTCTCTTTATAAATTATTCTAAGCTAATTTCGGATATAAAAAATCCGCGTTTAGGTCGCTAGTATGTGAAAGTTCAAATTTTAGTGCGCTAGCGCTGTACAGATTACTCTCTTGCAGTTCGCTTTCAGAAGTGTAT
The DNA here is from genome assembly GCA_009695005.1 of Candidatus Tayloriibacteriota bacterium. Lineage (GTDB taxonomy): Bacteria > Patescibacteriota > Minisyncoccia > Phycocordibacterales > SIBU01 > SIBU01. Next base: position 69 of record SIBU01000014.1, on the reverse strand, counting down.
TTTTTGCTTCTTCGAGTGTGGCGCCGGTAGTTAGAACATCATCGATGAGAATTATGTTTCTATTGTGAA
>SIBU01000013.1 GCA_009695005.1 Candidatus Tayloriibacteriota bacterium | reverse complement strand
TGCCGTTGCCGATCCCACACCGCCCGCAACTCGCGAGACGGCACAACTTTCCCTTTCACCCCTTTCGGAGCTTGAGAAAGGAGGGTTTCCCCACAGGACTTGTGAACTTTCACAGCCTGCAGTTGACCCACAATGTGCACGAGCCACTGTGCGCCATTTGGCCCCGTGCAGTTGCAGACTTCGCAAATGACGAGGTTAATGGTAGGGCTGGTTGTTTGGTTTTGGTTAGTGTTTTTCATAGTGAATCAATTCCAATTTTTTAGAACCAATTCACTATGAAAAACTTTGTAAAGAACTAATCACTCTACAGATTCACTTTCTTGAAATGAACCTGACAAAGTGGGGAAATTTAATTCCCCGGAACAAAATGTTTCGTTTTTGTCGGAGTAAACGAATAAACCGTGATTCGCAGTGACATACGCTTGCCGTATGTCGAGTGTTTCCAGCACTCATGTATTGAAATGATTTTTTTCGCGCCCACTGGAATGAAGCATCAAAAAATCGATCATTGGTTGTCTGGTTTGCCCAGAATTTCCCGATGATCTAAAGTCTCAAGCTTTATGATCACCTTCAATACCTTCGGGATGTTGGCGGATTAAACCTGCCAAACTCCTTACCATCCTTCTCATCAGTTTTAGCTGAAGAAAGGACACTTGCCAGCGGACCTAACCAGGCCTCCACTGACGTGCTTAGATAGCTGCGAAGATATCTGCACACAGCAACATGTTTATTAAACACATAAACGCGTTGCTGTGTGCAGATATAAATCTTCAAAGAACATTCTGTTTTCGTCCTTTTGGACTCATCAGGCAAGATACACATCTCGCGAACGGAAGAGATGTTGTCATCCCAGTAGTGACCGCTTACCAAGCGCTGAGGAACTTCACCTCAGAATTACAGGCTTTTAACGACCGCCATAGTCGCACACTGCATGTGAGCCTCCCCGTATATACACGGTGACATAAGGTGCTTCTGAATCGAAGGTGGCACCATCCTTCGGGAATCAAATAGCCTGAGGCTATTCGCCGCGAATCGAAAGCCACTCGGCCCACGAAATCACGGATCCATCTGGGAGGATCGCTACCATAATTTGCCTATTTGTTTTTTTGCTTAGTTGCTTATTAGTGAACCCATTAACACGTCCAATCCAGATTTAATTTAAAGAATTTGGCTCACATCGAGGGTTCACTGAAAAGCAACTAAACTTTTTCAAAATTGACTCAGGTGAGAGTATATGTCGAACCACGTTTTTTGTCAAGCAGTTTCAACATTTTGTCACTTATGCTGTGTTAATAGTGTTGATAAATAAGGATATTTGGAGTATATAAATGTTATTTATAAGTAACATAAATAGCATAATTTTGACATTAAGAAATTATATTTTATGAAATAATTTTTCTGTCGGCTTAAGGAAACATACCAAAAAGACAAAAAGGCCTTGTTTTATAGATAAAATGGCTTTAATTGGGCACAATTTGCCAAAATGATATAAAGACTTGACAAAAGTATTAGCTTTGCTAGAATGACTGAAGAAATGGTGGGTACGTTATTACACAAACCCTTAAAACTACGCCATTCAAACAACTCGACAAAGGAGGCTCTATGGGCGACTAAGCCATGACGCGTAAATGCTGTCTCCTAGTGGACCCATAGAGGCACAAGGAGGCAGCATGATATGCTAAAAGGCGGTCGTTTTCCTCCAAATCACCGAGTCGGGATATAAGGAAGAAGGTTCAACATGAACGATTGATAAACTGAGTGACCGAAAGGTTACTCCAAAGGAGACGACTTGCTCGTTTCCATTCTAACATCAGTTGCAACATACACTGGGCCCGACCGCTAGATTCTTCTAGTTGGTCGGGCCCTTATCTGTTTTATCATGAATAAAATTGACCAAACTTGCCAAAGTAGTTGCAAGATCTTGACTCTTTATTAAAATAGCAGAAAGGTATCCGCCAAGAATACTAATTTTTACTGAATCGTTATTGATAGCAATATCGCACTTAATAGGGTACCTATCGCCATCAATCCTCGCGCGGTCCCCTGTTTTATCATCCGCAATCTCTCCCTTTGAAAAAGAATAAACTGATTTCGATTTTATATTTTTACTCAACCTCATTTTTTTATATTTGTCTCGCTCAATATCGGTAAAAATATCATCCACCAAATCTTTAGAGTAAATGATGTAACAGGTTCCATCTTGACCCTCCTGTTCTCTGAAAAATTCTTCATTTGAGGCAATTATACCCTCCCTACCTTGAAAATATTTAACAACCGGCTTCTCGCCGCTTTCTCTTTGCACACTTTTGATTTGCGGAATAATATCCTTGAGTCTTTTTGAGTGTTCTTCGAGAACCACCTTCTGTCTTTCAACGAAGGTCTCCAATCTCTCCGGCGGTTCGGCCTGATAATGTGTTTTTTTCCCTACAGTTGTCTCACTCACTAGACCTTTTTTCGCAAGTGATTCCAAAACTGTATAAGTGGTAGATCGATTTATTTTTGTTTTAGTAGAAATCTCAATAACAGAGGCATTGTCATACTGAAGCAGAGCAAGGTATACGGTTGCCTCTTTTTCATTTAGCCCAATATCTTGTAAATATTTTTCCATTTATTGATTCTACCACAAAATCGATTTACCTTTAACTTGACGGGAGACTGCATCTTGTTTTATTTGTAGCTACTCGTATAATTCGTATCATTAGCCTATTAGTTTGTTTATCTAATCATGTCCGGACACAATAAATGGAGTCAAATAAAACGCCAGAAGGAGAAAACTGACGGTCAGAAAAGCAAGACGTTTTCAAAGTACGGCAAATTGATAGCAGTGGAAGCCAAAAAAGCCAAAGGTAATCGCGAAGCGGCGGGACTCAAGGCGATTATTGAACGCGCTAAGGCGGAGAACATGCCGAACGACAACATTGAGCGAGCTATCAAAAAGGCTACTGACAATTCAGTGGTGATGGAGAGCATTACTTATGAAACGTACGGACCGGGAGGGTGTGCGATGATTGTTGAAGCTCTTACCGACAACCGCAACAAAGCAGCGCAGGAGATTAAATTTATACTTTCTAAACACGGTTTCGCGCTCGCAGGAATTGGAGCGGCATCTTGGGCATTTGCAAAAGAAGGACCTATTTGGAAGCCCACTACCACTGTCCCACTTGAAGAGGGAGATATAGAGCTCTTGGGAAGACTAGTTGAAGAACTTGAGAACAATGATGAGGTACAGGAAGTTTTTACAAATGCGGAATAACTTTTGTTAGAACTTCCACATTTGACCTGTAACACTTAACCGACACAAACTTGTGGCCAATTGTTAATTGTTAATTGTTACTGCTAAAATTACTTTATGGTAATTTTAGCAGTCGATCCCGGTTACGAAAAAATAGGAGTGGCGGTAATTGAAAAAGACAAAGGTGGAAAAGAAACTCTGATTTTTTCTGAGTGTTTTACCACATCACGCAAGGATACTCACGCTGTACGTCTCGCGTCACTCGGAAACGAGATAAAGAAAGTGGTAAATAAATACAAACCAGAAGCTCTGGCGATCGAGAAGCTTTTTTTTACCACCAACCAAAAAACAGTAATGTTGGTCTCAGAAGCCAGAGGGGTAATAATTTATGAAGCCTCGTCTGCCGGTTTGAAAATTTCGGAATTTACTCCCCTACAAGCAAAAGTGGCAATTACAGGATACGGCCGTGGCACCAAGGACCAAATGAAATTCATGGTGGAAAAATTGATTATAGTGGGGAAAAAAATCAAAGAAGATGATGAGTACGACGCCATCGCCTTAGGTTTAACCTTTTTTGCAACTTACAATAGTAGAAAAAATACTTAGATGAATTTTATTGTTTGCTATAACTAGTTCATTATTTTTAGTTGTCCACAGGAACACCCAGTTTGCAAAAATATTTATATTTGATACAACTGTGGTACAAAGTCGTTATCCGAAGTTTTCAATGAAAAATTGTGGGTGGCGAGTATTAACAATTAACCTTTTTGTTATGGATGGTGAAGAAGAAGACAAAGTAATTGATCCTGATTTGATGGATGACGATTCACCAGATTTAGGTGACGCTGAAGAAGTGGATTTGCTCTAAAACAAAACACCCCCGATTGTCTCGGGGGTGTTTTGTTTTAAACGATAATTTTAAGGAATCGGTGCTTTCCGATTTTCCAAACTGAATTCTCGACTATCTTTAAGTTAGGGTCAGAAATTTTCTCGCTTCCTCCTTCTTCAGCGACGATACTTATCGCTCCTTCCCCTACCAACCTCCGCCATTCAGACTTGGAGGATATTAATTTTGAAGCGATTAAACAATCCACCAAGAACATCCCAGCCGTTGCTTTAAATTCTGGTATTTCTGTGGGCATTTTCTTTTGACTAAAGGTCGCTTGGAAGGCTCCTTGAGTTTCAATAGCTTTTTTTGAACCGTGAAAAAAAGTAACAATTGTCTCAGCTAATTTTTCTTTCGCATTTTTGGGATTTTCTCCACCCTCAAGCGAAGCCTTGATTTCAGAGATTTCTGACATAGGCACCACGGTACAAAGTTCAAATGCCGGCAAAATCAACCCATCAGACCAACTCATAATTTTTCCAAACATTTCCTCTGGGCTTTCAGAAAGCGAAACCATGTTGCCTTCGGTTTTTCCCATTTTTTTACCCTCGAGATCAACCAAGAGTTTCATACTGATAACAAATTTTTCTTTACTCTTCATTTTTTTAAGAAGATCGCGTCCCATGAGCATGTTGAAAGTTTGGTCATTTCCACCAACCTCCCCATCAACATCCATAGCTACACTGTCGTAACCTTGCATCATCGGGTAAAGAAGTTCATGAAGATAGAGGTCCTTCCCTTCCTCAATTCTTTTCTGGAACATATCTCTTTTTATAGCCTGAGCATAAGTTAGGTGCGCAAGAATATCGAAAGAATCCTCAAATGATAGTTTGCCCAACCACTTGGAATTATATTTTAATTTTGCTGGATTGTTCCCACTAAAAGAAATTATTTTACTTGCTTGTTTCTTATATAGTTTGGAATTTTCTAAAACCTCCGCGCGAGTAAGTCTCTTTCGAGTCGCACCTTTATCAGTTGGGTCACCGATCATGCCAGTAAAATCTCCTATCAAAAGGATAATATTATGTCCAAGATTTTGAAATTGTCGCAACTTTAAAAGTGGAATTACGTGCCCTAAATGAAGAGTCGGTCCGGTAGGGTCTATTCCCAGAAAAAAAGTGAGTTTTTCGCCAGAATTAAGCTTACTTTGTAAGAACTCCTGGTTTGGATAAACTTTCTCAACCCCTCGCGTCAACAATTCATTGATTTTCTCTTCCTTTTCCATTGCGCTACTTTATCATATTGAGATTTTTTTGTCCCGCCTCTTCAGCCCACCATTTAAGCGAAAACCTACCTGCAAAATGAGTAGGATTTCTTAAAACTTAAACTGTCACAAAGTAACTCCCGTGTGGTATTATTACAAATTATGAGAAAAAAGTTCTCTTGGTTTAGAAAACACCACATCAAGGAATTGGCCTTAATAATCATTATTTTGGGTGTTTTTATATTTGGTGGCTTCTTTATCTGGGTTTCAACCTTAACCCTACCTGACGTATCATCTTTCAACACAAGAAAAGTTGCTCAATCAACAAAAATTTACGACAGAACCGGCACGATATTACTTTATGATTTAAACCAGGGTATAAAAAGAACTTCTATACCCGACAGTGATATCTCCCGAAACATTAAAAACGCCACGGTGGCAATCGAAGATAGTGAATTTTACGAGCACCCGGGAATAAAGATAACTTCTATTTTCAGAGCAATCTTAGCCGACATTATTGGTGGTGGCTATAACCAGGGTGGTTCAACCATCACACAACAAGTAGTTAAGAACACCCTCTTAACCTCTGAAAAAAAAATTTCGAGAAAACTTAAGGAGTGGATTTTGGCTCTTAAACTTGAACGAATAATTTCAAAAGCGGAAATATTGAATGTGTATTTGAACGAGGCACCTTACGGAGGAACCATTTACGGCATTGAGCAAGCTAGTGAAACCTACTTCGACAAGAGAGCTAGTGACCTCACTCTAGCAGAGGCTGCTTATCTAGCGGCCTTGCCGAATGCTCCGAGTTACTATTCGCCGTTTGGAAAAAATAAAGATCAACTCGAGATCAGAAAAAATCTGGTTATCTCGAAAATGCTTGAGAAAAACTTCATTAGCGACGAAGAATACAAACAGGCTATGGCCGAAAAGGTAATCTGGAGGCCACAAGAGAGTGTGGGAATAAAGGCCCCTCACTTCGTTATGTATATTAAAAAATATCTGGAAGAAAATTACGGGGACAAACTACTTCGTGAAGGAGGGGTTAAAATTATAACCACACTTGATTACAGTTTACAGGAAAAGGCGGAGAAACTAGCTAAGAGTTACGCAATAGTAAATAAAAAGAAGTATAACGCTGAAAATCTTTCGGTAATCGCCCTTGACCCAAAGACCGGGCAGATTCTTGTCATGGTTGGATCGAGAGATTATTTTGACAAAGAAATCGACGGAAATTTCAACGTGGCACTTGCTAGACGCCAACCAGGGTCTTCATTCAAGCCTATCGTCTACGCCGAAGCATTTAACAAAGGCTATACTCCAGACACAGTTGTTTTTGATTTACCGACAGAGTTCGACACTAACTGCAATCCTGATGGCACACCTACCATTACAGGTAAAGAAAGCAAATGTTACATGCCTGTAAATTTTGACGGTAAATACTTAGGACCTATTAGTTTAAAAAATGCTTTGGCTCAATCAAGAAACATACCTGCGATCAAGGCATTCTATCTCGCCGGCCTCAAAAACTCATTAAAGCTGGCTAAGGATATGGGGATTGAAAGTCTAAGTAACATTGATCGATACGGTCTTACTCTTGTTTTGGGTGGTGGAGAGGTTACTTTACTTGATATGGCTGGTGCCTATTCAATTTTCGCAACAAATGGTGTTAGAAATCCGGAACAAGGAATTCTAAGAATTGAAGACGGATCTGGAAATATCGCAGAAAGTTTTTCACCTCATCCTGTCAGAGTTTTGCCAGACCAAACCGCGATGATGATTAATGACATTTTAAGCGACGATGAGGCCCGTGCTCCCGAGTTCGGCGTACATTCATCACTTTATGTAGAAGGTAGGCCTGTCGCAGTAAAAACAGGCACCACAAACGACTACCGGGACGCTTGGATAATTGGTTATACACCAAATTTTGTAATGGGTGCTTGGGCCGGAAACAACGACAATAGTCCAATGGAGAAAAAGATTGCAGGTTTTATCGTCGCACCATTCTGGAAGACTCTTATTTCTGATTCATTAAAAAAATATCCGGTTGAATATTTTAAAAAAGCAGAATCGGTAGACAAATCAACGATTAAACCTGCTTTGGCTGGTTATTGGCAAGGTGGTCAAGTTTATTTTGTAAATAGACCAACTGGGGAATTAGCAACGGATTACACACCAAAAAATTTAAGAGAGGAAAAAGTGGTTAAACAAGTGCATTCTATTTTATACTGGGTCAACAAGAATGACCCAAAAGGTTTGTCACCCACGAATCCTTCGGATGATCCGCAATTTAATCTTTGGGAGTACCCTATTAGAAAGTGGGTTGCAGAAAATGGCGTTATTGAGGAAACCTCTTCGGCAATACCTACAAAAATAGATTCGACCCACGGTCCAGATTCTGCACCGAAGGTTGTGATTACAAATCCAAACCCGTCGTTACCCTATGAGAAAAACAGTAGAATGGTAGTGGTTCCAAATATCACAAGCCGATTTCCGGTTTCTAAAGTTGATTATTTTATAAACGGAAATTTTGCTGGGTCAGTTACCCAATTTCCCTGGAATTTCATTTTTCTTCCATCAAACATAGAAGGACTTAATCAAAACAACGAAATTAAAGTTATAGTCTATGACAGTGTTGAAAACCGCACAGAAGTGCAGAGTTCGTTCCAAGTGGTTTACTAATAATTATCGCAAGGCGGAGATCTTAGTCGGCCCCAAAATCTTAGAAACCTCTTCGAGAATTACAGTTTTCTTAATGCGTAGTTCGCTTTTGAGAGCTGAGTGAGCCCTAACGCTTACCACTCCGTTTTTTATGTCCAAATCCTCTAATGGGAGAATGATATTGAGATTTTTCTTCACCACATCAACAAACACCTGCTTAATTAAAAGTGAATCTAAACCTAAAGTTTTAAATCTTTCTAGAAAAAAAGAGATTTTTTCCATACGGTTAATTACTTGCTAACGTCTGACACGAGGACATTTTCGATCTTAAGTGTTGTGCTGGAATCTGGAAAAAATAAATTCGAAAGAAGTCGGTCGTACAAGGTTTTATCCTTACCTTGAGGTTCAATCGCCTGGTGTTTTTCAACAATCATATCGTCTACTATATTAAACCACACAAGAGAACCCTTTGAGGCGCTGTCGTGTCTATAAGAAATGAGGCTCTTCGTGGTCTCGCCGGGCATTACTGCGTACCCGGCAGCTGCGGGGCGAAGCGTTATTGTCGAGTTATCGCCGCCAGAGGTTGAATTTGGAAAATAATAATTTTTATCATGATTATTAATGAAAGGCTCCCAGATCAACCCAGCTTGGCCGTTATCGGCGCTTGGGTTAGACGTGAGTATGTCCTTGTACCCGTCCGCATTGAGATCAACCTCGATTTTATAAATATGATCGGTCATAGAAAATGGGTGTCCCCATGCAGAATACTGCAAAATGTAATATTTTACGGGATCTTTTACAGCAACAACAGAAGAGAGGTCCATAATTACTCTTGCGTCTAAAGTGGCCGTAGGTGTCTCATATGTGACACGAAAGTTAACCGCATGAACAGTCTCTTGGTATTGAGTGCCAACATAGAAAGCGAGAATAGGGACAACTATCAAAAAAAGGATAAGTGCCCCAAGTCTCGAATACCACGTAACCTTGTTCCATTTAATCATATGATCATCGTATCGTTAACGATTCATCGGCATTACAAGATATGTGAAACTTTTGTCTGAAACGCCACGGACCACAACTGGCCTGCCTTGCCCGGCGAAAGAGAGAGACACACTATCTGCGTCTATAGACTGCAGACAGTCGTTGATATATTTGTAATTAAAACTACTTTCTGCTGGTTCACCGGACAACGCCCCAGAGAGAGCCGTGGTATTTTCACCCAAATTACTGTTCTTGGTGGTTAATTCAAATTTCTTCTCTTCGGGTGAAATAACAACACTCACCTGATTGAAAGTATCACTAAAAATATTTGCAATTTTAAGAGACCGAAGAAGATCCTCTTTTAAAACAACGACCTCGGTCTTAAATTCCTTTGGAATAATTTGTCTGTAATCCGGAAAAGTTCCGTCTATAACACGTGAGACAAGCCTTGTGGAACCGTAATTAAAAGCGATCTGGTTCTTATTCAAGGATACCTTTACTGTTCCTTGTGCTTGTTCAAGTACTCTAATTATTTCGGTTATATTTTTAAAAGGTATCAAAACTCTATCAAAATCCTTTACTTCTTTTGTTTTAACTCTCTTTTCTGCTAGACGAAAAGAGTCTGTGGCAACAAATAAAACATTGTTTTCTTCTGGATACATATAAACGCTTGCGAGCTCCGGTTTAATGCTTGAAACCGACGAGCTGTACCAAACAGCCTTTAAACCTTTTACGAAGTCTCCTGCCTCAATCTCGAAGGTTTGAGTGTTGGTAAGTTCAGGTATGGTTGGAAAATCTTCGTAAGGAAGGCATTTGATGGTTGTTTTGTTTTTTTGAGTAGTTAAGGAAAAAATATTTCCATCGCTTGTAAGTTTTATACTCTTCTCGTTTGAAATATTGTTTATAAAGGAAGTTAGTACAGATGCTGGAACAGCGCAAACACCTTCCTCTTCGACTTTAACCGGCACAGAACTTTCAAAACCCATATCAAGGTTGGTTGACCGAACTGTAAGATGACCCTTCTCGACGGTAAGAAGAACACATGACAGAACAGGAAGGGTTAAATTTTTACCAGCAATTTTTTCCGATTGAGAAAGTATTGTTCGGAGTTTATCTTGTACACATTCTATTTTCATATTTTATATATAAAGATATTACTATTATTAACTATGTGGATACTGTGTATAAGAAATAATATTGTTATTTTAGAACGTATTAAATGCGTTCATGAGCTTTCTTGTTTGTGTATAACTTATTAAACTCATTTTAACTTTTATATAAAAAAATAAAAGTAGTTTTTTCTCCACAAATCCTCCCCAACTTTTCCACAGCTTGCCAACATTTTATCCCTAGAGCATTGCGCGAATCTGATTGATTTCTTGCTCGAGACTGGAATTTAGTTTTATCTCTTCCTTAATCTTTTCACAAGAGTGAATCACCGTGGTGTGATCTCTTCCTCCAAGTTTTTGACCTATTAATGGGTAAGAAACACTAAAATCTTCCCTTAAAATATACATTACCAACTGACGAGGCTTTACCACCTCCTTTCTTCTGGTCTTCTCATAAATATCATTTTCTTCAATGTTGAAAAAACTCGCAACTGCCTTGGTAACCTCTTTAACAGAAATAGTCTTTTTAGGTTTAGCGCTGTTTTTTATTAGGTTTTTTACTTCCCCAATACCGAGTTCTTTACCTTTTAATTGCGATTGGCAAACTAAAACGTTAAGCATTCCTTCAAGTTCTCGTATGTTCCCCTCTATTGAGGCCGCGAGGTATTCCAAAACAGCATCACTTACAATAACACTACTCTGCCGCATTTTTGTCTTAAGAATTGCGAGGCGAGACTCGTGGTCAGGTGTTGGAATATCTACAATCATTCCCGCCGCAAAGCGCGACTTCAAACGATCCTCAAGGTTTGGAATGAAGTTCGGGTGTTTGTCAGAAGAAAACACAATTTGCTTGTTACTCTCATATAAAGTATTAAACAAGTGGAATAATTCCTCCTGCGTCTTCTCTTTATTTGAGAGAAATTGAATATCATCCATTATTAAAATGTCATATTTTCTATATTTTTCTTTAAACAAATTAACTTTATTGGCTTGAACAGAGTTTACGTAATCTAAAGCAAATTTTTCTGAAGTAACATAAAAAATTTTCTTTCCTTGGTTTAAATTTTTAACATGATTACCGATTGCTTGAATCAAATGCGTTTTTCCATGACCAGTGTTGCCGTAAATAAACAAAGGATTGTATGCCAAGCCTGGTTTTTTTATCACAGCTTGTGCTGCAGCATGGGCCAGCTCGTTGAATGGGCCAACAACAAACGATTCAAATGTATAACGAGGGTTAAGGTTGTTCTCCTTGTCTATGTAAAAATCTCCCAGCGGTAATTCGGCGTTGCTACCTAACAATATTTTGGGAATTTCCTGATCATGTCTGCGACTGTCCTCTTTGGTAATTAAATACTCGATCGCGCGGACATTTTCTGAGAGCCCTCGTAGCGCTTTCAAGATAATTTTATGGTATTTGTTGTAGAGCCAATCTTTCGCAAAAGCGTTTGGAACAGATAAAAAAACCACACCCTCTTCTTGTTTGCAGATCCTTGTGTCTTTAAACCAAGTATTAAAATTAGCTCTTGATACAGCAAGTTCGATTTCAACCAGCACACTATTCCACATTCGTTCGTTGTCCATATTTTTTAAGTAGCTTACATTATATACTTGTTTGGAGGTTGTAAATCTTGTCGGTGAAAGACTTTTATGTTCATAAGCTGTTTACATTCTGTGGACAGAGAAATTAGTTATAAATTTTAGATAGATGGAAGGCAAGAAACATCCACACGATCCCCTTTATTTCAGTGTTTAATCTAGATTATTGTCAGTTATGTTGCACGTTCTAGATTTCATGGTACACTGACCCCACTATGTCATTTACATACAAACCTAAAAAGAAGAAGCGCGCACGGACACACGGTTTCTTGTCTCGTCAAAAAAAGCACGGAGGGCGCAAAGTTATTGTTAATAGACGAAGAAAGGGCCGTCACTCTCTTACCGTGTCGAAGTAAAGGATTAAAGCCATTTTTGGCTTTCTTAAGCCTGAATTCCCGACCTATTTTGATGCTTCCCTCAAAACAAAAGGTAAACAAGGAACTTTTTGGCTTGTTGATGAAAACCGGCCGTAGTTTTCATTCAGATATATTTTCACTCAGAGTTTCCCCTTCCCCTGACCATTCGACGTCTAGGTTTTCCGTCGTTGTGCAAAAAAAAGTAGAAAAAGAAGCAACTCTACGCAACAGAGCTAAAAGAAGGGTCTATCCAATAATTAAAGGCTTGTGGAAGGAGGTGAAACCTGGGTTATTGGGAGGTATTTTTTTAAAAAAGAAAATAACCACCTATTCCACGGAAGTTTTACGAAAAGAGGTTGAAAATTTGTTTAAAAAAGCTGGGATTGTCTAATTTGTGGAAATCATTGAATCCTCTCTTTAAATAGGCTATATTGTCTAGATGATTTCTAATATATTTAATTTAATTGTTTATCAACCGCTCTATAACGGCCTTATTTTTCTTATGGACGTCGTTCCGTGGGCAGATGCAGGGGTTTCCGTGATTATTTTTACTTTTCTTGTAAAGTGGGCCTTATTCCCGCTTTCTCAAAAAGCCACCAAAACACAACTTAAAATGAGGGAAGCTCAAGCAGGGATAGACGCAATTAAAGAAAAACACAAAGGTGACCGTGAGGCTCACGCCAGGGCTACGATGGCTTTTTATAAAGAAAAAAATATTAACCCATTTTCAACTTTTTTCGTAACTTTGATTCAAATCCCCATTATTTTAGCTCTTTATTATATTTTTTATCAAGGAGGATTGCCTAATGTTCAAGTTGAGACACTTTATTCTTTTGTATCGGTTCCTGTGGTTAGTATGAAGTTTTTAGGACTTATCGATATTACAAAAGGGAGTTTAATTTTAGCCATTCTTGTTTCAGCAAGTCAGTACTTCCAAGTAAAATTTGCCATGCCGGTGACTACTCAGAAACCAGCAGGCACCTCAATGAAGGATGACTTTTCCAGAACACTAAATCTTCAAATGAGATATTTTTTACCGGTATTGGTTGGAGTCATTGCCTATAATATTTCTGGTGCGGTATCACTTTATTGGATTACCAGTAATTTGTTTGCAATAGGTCAGGAGTTGTATATTAGAGAATCCTTTTCACAGAGAAAAAATTAAATATATGGAGCATTCGAAAATAAAGGAAGTAATAGAAGGACTATTAAAGCAGATGAATATTCGCTTCGAGTCCGTTGAGATGGTGGAGGTGCCTGAGTCAAAACATTTAAGGTTTTCTGTACACAGTGAGGATTCAGCGATTCTTATAGGTGCTAAAGGTGAAAATCTGGGAGCGTTTAATTATGTAGTTAGAAAAATTGCTAGTAAGCATGTCGGATCAGAAAGTCCAATTAAATTCTTCGTAGATGTTAATGGCTATCATGAAAAAAACCTCGAAGTTTTACAAGGAAAGGTAAAAATTATGTGTGAGAGAGCAAGGTCTTTTCGAGTAGATATAGAAATGGAACCCATGTCATCTTATGAAAGAATGTTGGTCCATTCGTTTTTAGACGGAGCTTTGGATATTAAAACTGAATCTAAAGGCGAAGGTGCCAATAGACATGTTGTTATAAAATACATTCACGCTGGAAACTAAATACCGACAGCTGATTGTAAGTTGTTGATTTACTCTCTAAGTTTTAAACTCCATAAGTGGTAGTCTTTTTTGTTTGTGAAGAATAGGTAATCCTCGTTTTGGCTTAACATTAAATTGACACCATCAATGTTCTTCCCTGATGTATCTTTGAGTTTCGCGATAATCTCCCCTGCCCCGGTGGACGCGTCGATTTTCCAGATGTCATCTGAAAATGAAATCAAACCTTTGTACCAACTGTCCGGTAAGCCGGTATCCGGTAAATACGATGGAACGCTACAGTAAATAATTGAGGAATTTGTTTTTGACCAGATACATTTTTCAGGTAAGGTTGCTATTGCAGTATCAACAGCTGAGCCGGTTTTAGTTGAATAAACCTTTAGATAAAAACCATTTTGACCGGACTCCGAATACAAAATTTCAGAGGCGCTTGGACTAACCAAAGTTGTTAAACCCTCTATCCTAGAAATTACCCTTGTGGTAGCTCCGGTTTTGCTATTGAGAAAGAACAAGAAGCCTGGAATGCCTGCAGCCGGCTTTGTTGTAAGGGCGATTGTTGATGCGTTGGACCAATCAAGCAGTAATTCCCCCAAAGGTGAATCCATTAAACCCGTCTTTTTTGTGCCGTCAAAATCAGAAATGATTCCGGTGCTGCCTCCTGATCCAACAAGCTGGTAGAAGATTTTATTTTTATCCGGACTGGCAGTTAGCATTTTTATATTGTCGCTCAAATAAGAGCCCTGAAGTGTTCCAGAAGTTTGGTCAGCGTTTTTTGCGATTAGACTAGCGCTATAAGTTTTGATGGAATCAGGATCATCTCCGATGTGACGGGCGATAACCTTAGTACCGTCTTTGTTCCAAATGGCCTCAACAGTTTTAGCAATGGTTGTATTTGAGACTCTGATTTCCTCGTTGTCATCAGTGTTTACGTCGTACACTTTACCATCTCCTTTGTCGAGGAAACGAACGGTGACACCTCTGCTTGTAGACGTCGCTAGTGCTACCCCGCCCGCACTTGGACGCATCGAGAGTTCTTTTAAGATTGCTTTGCTGGTGTCATCAATTTGGCTTGTTTTATCATCCTCGTTCGGTTTATCGTTGGGGCTATTTTTTTCAGCACTTGGAGTTGGAGATGCTGGAAAGATATTAATTTTTTCAGCTGGAACTATAATATTATTCCCTTGCCCACGATTGGTGTAAAAAAAGAAAGCCAAAAAACCGCCAGCAAGGACTAAGACAAAAATTATTATGATAATGTAGGCGGTTTTTTTGGACATTGTTTTTAGAAAAAGCTTGTTGCGCTTTGCAAGTTTTGTATATCTTTTTCATCGGCGCTTCCTTGAGCTTTTCTGATTGCTCGTATTGAGTCTCCTACTTGCCTTCGGAGATTATCTGCCCATGTAATGTACTGGTCTTTGTGCTTTGCATCGGTAGCTGCCGCTTTTTCCAGGCTTTTAATTTCCTTTTTTGCTTTTTCAAGAAGGGAGTTAATGTGTAAATCGGCTTGACGGTCTCGTTCCGCACCGCTTTGTGAAAGGGTCGCTTCGATAGCTTCAACACGACTGTTTTTAATAACTGCAACAGCAGTATCATAGTCCCTTACGGAATGTACCTGTGTCTTCAATGTTTTTATTGTGACATTTAGCTCGTCGAAACGGTCTAATAACGCTTGCTGTTCCTCCAGGGTTAACTCATCAAGTTCCCCGTTCGCATACGCGGCAAAAATTTCATTACGCTCGAGTTCTGCATCGAGCGCTGCCCGTTCAAGTGGTTGTGCAACAGCTTTTGTTCCGTCGAGAAGTTTATTGATTTCCGTTATTTTACTATTAAGTCGTGTCTCGTAGCTTTGGTTGCTAGGCGCATTTAAATCGGCGGCAACCTTCGCCCTAGGCCCAAAATCTAAATCAAGGTTCACTAATTGTGGGTTTATTGTGTAAAGAATGATGTATGAAGCCAAAGCTAAAATAAGCCCACCTAAAGCTCTTTGAATTCTCTCCTTCCCTTCCTCCTTGCCGGTGATGGCATCGGTTGAAAGATATGTAAAACCACCCCAAACAATCATAAGAAAAGCCAAAATCCCCGCAGCGGCTACCCCAACTTTAAACATTCCAGTAAGATAAATTTTTAAATTAGTACATTTTACAATTTTTCCATCTCCATCTGCACAATTCACTGCGGTGTCGTTTGGACTGATCGGGGCAAGTGGTATATAACCCTTACAACTTTCTGTTGCTGAGGGTGTACATTTTTGCATTGACGCACCTTGATCAGTAATGGCACCTATAACTAACAGTGGGTAACTTGCCGATAGCACCAAACCAACTGAGAGGGAGGTAAGTAGAAGCGAGATTTTTTTAAATTTATTTCGTGCCATGGGTTTTTATTAAAATTGGACCTCCGAACTTGCTCCTTTAAAATTGATAGACAAGTTACTTTTAGAAAACTGGAAAATTTCCGTTGGGTTTGATATTTGAAGTGAAATTAAAGATACCCCTTCCGCACCCTTTTCTTGTCTGAAAATTAAATTATCTTTGTTTGAAGAGATACCTGTGCTTTTGTTGTTCATCCCCCATTCGTACATTAGACCGGAGCCATTTCTTTCTGTGGTACCAATAAAGTAAGGAATAGCGGTTATTTTAATTTCTAAATCTTTTAAATGGAATGTTCCGGTCAATGCTTTGTTGTATAAAATGCCATAAATCGGATTGTCTTCGTAAAAAACAACTTCGGGAGATTGTGGTGCGAATGATGTTTGGTTTGAGGCTATATAAGTTTTGTCCAAAGTTGAAACCTCAACTTCAATCCTTCCTGCTTTTAGGGGTATCTCCCCTTTAAAATATATATAGTTTTTGCCATAACCAGAGGCTTCCTGGTTAATCGAACCATTGACGGTCCATGTATAGATAATATTTTTTGGGCTGATTGTTCCTCCACCCTCAGTTACAATGTTAGGTATTGCTACAATCTTAACGACTCCTTGGTATGGGTAATATGCTTTGCCTTTATAGAAAGGTGGCATATATGATTGAGCCTCCCAAATTAAATCAACTGTAGCGGGGCGAATGTTTAAAGCCTTTTGAAAAGATACTCCCTCCGGGGTAACTACTACTATTAAGATGTTTGAAATGCTACCAACCTTGCTGGTTCTAAATTGGAATTGCTTCTTGCCGATGCCTTTTGATGAGATTTTTCCATTTAGTGACCAGGAGATATCAGAACGATCAAGGTCCGTAGAATAATTCTGAATATTTATATTGACAGTTTCGTTTGGACCAGGGTGTAGAGGTGTTGTTTCAACTATGATTGAGTCATGTTGGCCACCAAGACTTTGGAAACTTTGAGCAAAAATAGTCGATGGCAATATTGTAACGCCAAGAACAAAGATGAAAAGAGTATAACTAAGTTTGTTCATTTACTGGTTATTTTATCACAAAACATCCATACCTACATAGGAAAAATTTATTTTTCGCTGTCCCCCATTCCAGTTAGGTCCAAAAGATTGCTAAGCGCGCCAAATTTTTCATTTTTATCTAGCCGCTCTTTGTCAGCGGCACTGCCGTGACGCGAGTTTTGATTCGATTTACTTCCTCCTAATTTGCCTCCATTACCTCCACTTCCGCTTGATCCACCACCGTTAGATGCACCACCGCCCGAACCTCCTCCTCCAGATTTATTTCTTCCCCCGCCTTTTCCCTTCTTTTTATCCTCTTCTTCCTGTCTTTTTTTCATTTCTTCCGCATTTTCATTACCCTCTCGTCTCTTGTTTTCTCCTGATGTTTCGTCACCCTCTTTTTTCTCCCTTTCTTGTTCTTGCGTCCCTTCGTTTTGGCCTTCTTCAGCACCTTTTTCCCCACCACCCTCATTTTCTTTTTCAGTACCACCCTCCTCCCCACCACCTTCATTTTCTTTTTGAGTACCATCCCCCTCAGCACCACCTTCATTCTCAGTACCCTCTTCTCCGTCCCCACCTTCAGGGTTTTCCTCATCTTGCTCTTGGGATTCATCATCGCTTTGATTGTCTTCCAAGGCCGATCCTCCCCCCTCTCCAGCCAGCTCGCCCTCAATATCCACCCCGGTTGTTTTTTTTATTTCTTCCTCAGCTTTTATAGTTGCCATAATAACAAAGGCTTCGATTGCCCAAAGGCCGTCTATGTTAGGAATTTCCTGAAGAAAGGCTCCTAAAATAAGGGTAATTAAAGTCTTTGTACTTTTAAGATCAACCCCTCTTAGATGAAGGTATGTCGGCCATATAAGATTAATCATTATATCAATAAAAGGATTTGTGAATGCACCAATATTAAAAAGTAAAACAAGCCCGATCTCGACTAGATCGATGAGGAGCATTGCGCCGATTACCAATCCCCATTCCGTGTTGGATATTTTTGACCCTCCTTTCTTTTTTTTATTTGCCATGGATTGCAAACATATTTAGTTGTTCGGTGTTGGTTTGAATTACTCAAACAAGTTCTTACAAGATTTGCTTTTATTTGGATGTTTCCTTTTCTGAACTTTCTGTCAATTCAGCTTTCGCTTTTTTGATTGCTAAGAGTTGAGAAGGATCTGAAGTGATGATCTGATCTTCAGTATATGAAGCGATAACCTTGATAGCCACATGTTTTAAACCGACAAAGAAGATCCCCTCACCCACGTCACACTCAAGTAAAAGATATTTCTCCTCATCAGTTAGACTAAATACCTTTTGAATTCGCTCAATCGAGGATGGGGATTGCTTCAAAAGCATCTGAATGGAGGAGTTGGTGATAATAGGTAATCCGTAAGGAGATTTTAGAAAGTCGTCCACGTCTTGGGTGATCGTTGCAAGTCCTAGATAATATTTTCTTCCTCTTTTTGCCAAACTAAGCAAGAAGGAGGCTGTATCCTCGGATTTCATCATCCACCATGCTTCGTCGATTACCAAAAGGCGCTTGCGGAGATTTTTTCTGATGGCGTTCCAGATGTAATGAGTGACGATATACATTGCGACGGGTTTTAATTCATCTTCCATGTCGCGAAGAGAAAACACGATAAATTTACTTTCAATATCTATGTTGGAAGGTTTGTTGATGAAACCAGCCCAAGTTCCACGGGTGTATTTTGAAAGTCTTTGTACCAAAGAGTCCCCTCCTTCCATGCCGGCAAGTACCAATTCAAAATCAGAGAGAAGTGGTGGCTCGACATTTCTAAAGTCGGTGTCGGGCGTAATGTCTTTAAGTGCGTAAGTTTCGCTGATGGCGCGGTCAATTAAAGCATCTTCCTCTGGAGTTAAACCTCCAAGCATTATTCTAAAAAGACCAACCAGGTTGATAATGTTTGAACGTAAAACATCTGAGGCCGATTCATCTTCACGAGGTATCGGTAGGTCGAATGGATTGATATGGTGGGTGGAATTTAAAGAGATGTTAAAGTACTTCCCTCCCGTCGCCTCAGCCATATATTCATATTCTCGCTCAGGGTCGATGACGATCACTTCGGTATCAAACATAAGTGTTCGGAGGATTTCCAATTTTGTGTTGTAGGATTTTCCAGAACCGGATTTGGCGAAAGTGATAGAGTTGTAA
Source organism: Candidatus Tayloriibacteriota bacterium (assembly GCA_009695005.1). GTDB lineage: Bacteria > Patescibacteriota > Minisyncoccia > Phycocordibacterales > SIBU01 > SIBU01. The sequence goes on along the minus strand of SIBU01000013.1, from coordinate 3,093 downwards.
TTTTCCAAACTAAATCTGTCAAAAAGCACCAAGGAAGAATTGTGCCTATTGATGCCATAAAGAATACCCTTGTCGGAGGTAAGGTCAAAAGATATAAAAGGAAAAAGAGAAGATAGTGGTGAGGAATTTAATTTCGAATGAACCCCAAGTTCATCTTGAGCAATAGGCATAACACTCCTGAAGCCTTGTTCTTGTTGAAAGAGGGCTGGTTTTATGTAAATAAGTTTCGATTCCAGAATGGTTTTAATTTCCGATTCAATTTTATCCAGCTCGCTGTCGTTTTCTCCATAGATGGATAGGTACAAACCAACATCAAAAAGCTTTTCTTGAGCTTGCATCAAGCTGTCTCGTAACCCTTCAAGGTCTTGGAAGGCGGTGTCGAGCATAGGGTCGCGCACCAAACCCTTCTTTTGGCGAGTGCTTATTTGACTTTGGACTTCCGCCACCTTTTTTTGAAATTGGCGAAGGACAGTGGCGGTATCGATTGGATGAATAAAAATTGAAATATCAAATACCTTGTCGAGGTTTATGATGGGTGAAAACCAACCCTCGGATAAAAATCTAGGATAAGAAATAACGAAAAACGTTCGAACAATCTTGTCGCCCAGGTTTAATTCTCTTGGCCCAATTTTTAAAGCCGAAGGTGCAATAATGTCGCGCAGTTCAAGAACTCCAGCTTCGTAAATTTCTTGCGGCAGAATAGAAGCGATGTTCACTTCTTTGCTTTTTGGTTTGAAAAAATCGAATATTCCCATTTTATTAATTGATCTGAATTGGTTTATCTATCTCGCCAGGATTAAATATCTTATAGAATAATTCCACAATCTCTTCTGTGCCAAGTTGGGTCGCTCTGATTCCACATCGTACAAGACCTTGCTCTACTACCGACAATCTTTCCAAAATCTGACTACGACTTTCTTCAAAATCATCCAGTTTTTTTTGCGCTTTTTCCACATGCTCTTTGTGGGTAAGAAAATTGCTTGCCATGTCTGCTACACCTCCTCTGCTCTGGAGCGGGGCTGGTGAGTATGGAATAACAACAAAGAAAGATTTGGTCATGATGTTTGAACTTTCTGTGAAGCTTTTTACGAATCCAATATACTCTCTTGTTTGAACCTTCATCAGGTCTGTAGATTGATTTTTATAGCGATCTTCAAGTAGGGCGATGTAAGGTCTGATGTCCAAACGCCTTGATTCAATAAAAAGCTGGACGGAAAAATCAAGAGAATTTAAAAAACTTTGGAATTGAGTAATGATCGCCTGCTGGTTTTCCGCAGACTTAAGACCAAAATTTAAAGAGGATGTCATAAGAATCGCCCTAAAAGTACCGTTTCGGAGAATGACGATACCGTCGCGGACTTCTTTTATGGGTACAAACTCCTGAGTTGCTTTTGAAGGGGTGGAGGGCATTTAAAATTAAAACAAAAAACGAATACTAATATCGCGAAGTGCCACAAATATTTTAATACACTTATTTTAGCATAGATAGTGTATTAGTATCCTTGTTTATTCATTGTTTCTTTCACGCCTGGTCCGGCAATGTCGTTAATGTCCAAGCTCCATGTAAGATCCTTAAGCTTGCTGTCAGATAATCTTGGAACGAATAATTCGCTTGTTTCTACTGGTACATCCTTGTGTTCCGGTTTTCTGTCTTGTTTTTTCCAAATGTATAGCTTGTTGGCCATTAAATATTTAAACGCAGATTCCAAAACGTTTATAAAAGAACGATTATTAACCTTGTAGAAAGCTAAGGCCAGGGAAAGGGCGGCCACAGGGATGATGAAAATAATGGCTAATATAAATGATAGTTTTGAAACATAAGTATAAATAATAAAAGAGAGCCCCCCTCCTCCAGCAAGATAGATAAATTGCTTAATGGTTAATGGGCCAAAAATTTTATCTTCTACCTCAATAAATTGTGGAACTTGGAATCTCATTTGTCGAAAGTTATAGAGTTTAGTTTTATGATAAGGAATATTAACATTTTTTGAACTTACTCAAGTAAAGTTTCAATTCTTTGAAAACTAATATTTTTATAAATCATTTTATAAATTATAACCTGTGTTTCTAACTTGGCGCTAGAGTTATCCGCAATACTTAAAAATTACATATACTCTTTTACATTTCTTTATAGCCCTCATCAATATTTGATGGTATTGAGATTGCTGAACGTCTCATTTGACTTGTTAAAGCATATATTTCTCTTATAAGCTCAATACCTTTTTGCCAAACGATCAGATCTTTATATGAATTCAGGCTCATTTTTTCTAAATCCTACTTTTTGCTCTATACCTAGTTCTACACCCTAAACTTTATACCCTATACCCTTTTCTTCACCTTATTCTAAGGGCTCCTTATAAGGATCAATCGAATATTGTTTGGTAGATTTGGCGGAAGTGGTGGCAGAAAAGAGTTTCTCTTCTACGACGCTTTTTTTAGGAGGATAGTTTGTTGTGTTTATTGGAACCGCTTCTGTACTCGCTGTGGCTATTGGCGGTTGTTGGGGGAGAGGAGAAACTTTTTCTATCGGGACAATTGAAGGTGGCGGAACGATTTTAATTTCAACAGGAATTTTTGAAATGATAGTTGAAGGTAAAATTTCCGGCCTAATTTCTATGGAGAGATTGTTGATCGTCACCGGTATGGAAGGTTTTTCTATTGGTTTGCTCGGTATCGAGGTCGGTAAAGAACTTGGCTTTTGTGGAAAAGTTGGTGTTGCCAGTGGACGACTCGACTCGAAAACTTGTGATGTTTGTTCGGGGTGAAAAGGGGTCGGATTTTCTATGTCTCTTAGGATGTCCTCTCTGCTCAATTCTTCCTCAGAGATTTTTGCAGTTGTTGAAGGTTTTGTCGGCACCGTAAGGGGTTGATTGAACCCGGAAACACTTTTATTTCCAAAAGTCGAATTATTTTGAGTCTGTGATGGTCTAGAAATAGGCACCATTCTAGCTTGTGGTTCTGGAGAGATGTGAATACCCCCTTCCCCGTTTATCTCTTTCAATGCCTCACGAATTTTAAGGAAAATTTCCGTGTTAATTTCTTGAGCCAAGGGCCTAATGGTATTTTCATTCATTCCCAATCTTCTGGTTAGGC